>JALVDN010000357.1 GCA_027008965.1 Flavobacteriales bacterium
GGCTTCATAGCCCAAATGAACCATGAGCGTGGCATCGCCACCGTCATCAATGATCAAGTCGGGACCCGATCCGTCAGGCCATGTGAGTGCTTGTTCGGTGGCCCACCAATATTCTTCCAATGTTTCACCTTTCCAGGCAAAAACCGGAATTCCTCTGGCGGCTATGGCGGCCGCCGCATGATCTTGCGTGGAATAAATATTACAACTTGCCCATCTCACATCGGCGCCTAATTCAACAAGTGTTTCAATCAAAACCGCCGTTTGAACGGTCATATGCAATGAACCGGTGATTTTAGCACCTTGAAGGGGTTTTTTTTTCCCATATTTTTTTCTGAGCGACATCAAGCCGGGCATTTCATATTCCGCCATTTCTATTTCTTTCCGGCCTAATTCAGCCAATGAAATGTCTTTAACCTTGTAATCCGTAAAAGTATTCAGCGTTTTCATTTTGTTTTTATTTGGAAATAAATATAACAAAAAACGGGCTTGAAATCCAAGCCCGTTTTAATTGCTATGATGTTTTCTTATTTCTTGATGATCTTAAATATCCGGGTTTCTTCTCCCTTCACAATCTTAACCATGTAAACACCGGCCGGCCAATTTTCGGCACTCACACGATGAACTCCCGAAAGATTGTTTTGACTGTAAATTAATTTGCCGTCCGTGTTATAAATATAAACATCCGAAAATTCTTTTTGACCGGAATTTATATGGAGAAAGTCGGTTACCGGATTGGGGTAGACTGTTACATCCGTTTCCATTGAAGAATCCTTGTAATGTAACGGTCTGAAAATCAATTCAAAACGGTCAGTGAAAGTTCCTTCTGATGATTGGAATGTATATTCGGATGTTTCATCTAATTTAAGCATGTTTCCGGTATATTTGTCATGCAAATAGACATCATGTTCATCCAGGTTTTCAAGCATTGTTACTTGAATAGCTTTTTGACCCTGAAGGGTGGTGGAATAATACAAAGGAACAATTGTTTCTTTTTGATCCAACTCTTCGAGAGACAATGCATCGATGGAAAGTTTATTATCACCGGCTTTGGCATAAAATACCAACCGGTTTGTTTTACTCAGTTTTCTTCCGTCATACATCATGTCAAAATCACGCGTAGCACCTTCCCGGAAAGCAACTAAAACTTCACTTGCAAAACGGTCATCATGCATCATCAATTTGATACGAGGTATGGTTTTTTGCGGACGGAAAAACGGCTCATTTTGAACGGTACGCATGGCATTGGTGAAAAGGATACGGTTTCCGTCATCTATGGTAACCACCATTACCCCTTGATGAGAAGCAATGATACCGTCCGGAGCCAGTGTACCTCCTTGTCCGGTATGACCCGTTCCGTTCCAAACGGCATAATCGGCCGTTTCATAAACGCCGTCGCCATTGGCATCACTCCAGTAATATACTGCATTTTCAATAAGACCAACGTTTTCATTTAAGAAGGCATCGGCATCAACTGCGGAAGGGTAGGGGTTTCCAATCAAATTCCAACCGTGCCGTTCGGGCGGTTCGGTTCCGTTGGTTTTGTTGAGTCTAATCATATAATCACCCGAGTGCAATGAACTTCCTTGGAAAGTAAGCATGGAATTATTTATAAAATAGGCCGCATATCCTCTGGCTGATTCCAATGATCCGTTCAAAGGCAACCATCCGGCCATCCAATCGTTAGCGCCGGAAGGTTCATCGTAATAATAAACGGCATACGCAGCATTAAAAACATTCTGTGAAACATTGGGAATGGGAGAAGATATATAATGATAATCTCCTCCTTTTATATAGCGTTGTGATATGGCATTACCATAAACATAAATTCCATTGGATGAATTTTTATCAATAATCACCCCGGTAGCGTTTGAATTGGCCAAGAGCTGAATATTGGCATAAACGGTTAAAGTTTTTCCTGAGGGAACAATCACATGGGCTTTGGGTTCTATGGTGATAGTATATACTTCGGCATCGGGTCCGCTATTGGTTTCGGGAAAAACATCTCCTCCAACCGGGCTACCGGGAATACGGACTACATCTTCGCTGGTTGGTACACCTACGGGATCCCAGTTATCGGGATCATTCCAGTCGGTTCCTTGGGTTCCTGTCCAAACTTTTTCTTGGTCGTTCATACAAATGGTGAATGTTCCCCGTGCCCAAGAAGCGTAGTTATCCACGGAAAAATAATACCAGTTTCCGGTTGTCAGTCCACCATATGTAAGGGTTACTTCATCCGAACTTGTGTTATATCTGGAACAAGCCAGCTCGGTTGTTCCGTCAAAATCCCAAAGTGCCAAATTGATATTCCGGATACTTCCTTGGCTACCTCCACGTTTAACCGTAATGGAAATTTGTGGAGCGCTTGCTTGAAATTTGAACCATCTGTTATAGGTGGGTGAAGTATTCCAACAACTGGCGGCATTCCGGTCGGAAGTGGCGCCTTCGGTGGTGAATTGTCCGTTGGAAGAGCAGGAATTGATAAATGAAGTAGCATCATAGGCCCCTTCATAATAGTCATAATCCAGCGTGTCGTACAAGCATAGTGTGAAGGCTCCTCTAGAAAAGTCTCCTTCATTATCTACACTTATATAGTACCATTGGCCGGGTGTGACGTTGTTGGACTGTACGATTACTTCATCGGAAGAGTTGACATATCGGTTACAAGAAACTTCCGTAATACCGTCGGCTTCCCAAATGGCGGCATTTACATTGGTGATGTCACCATTGGCACCTCCCCGGCTTACTACAACACGTATGTGCCCGGTTGCAGGCGCTTGAAATTTAAACCAACGGTTGTAATTGGGATTGGTATTCCAGCATGATGCGGGCGAACGGTCGGGTGTGGCTCCAATGGTGGTATATTCCGATGGAGCGGAACATGAATTGATATAAGAGGTCACATCATAAGCACCTTCGTAAAAATCATAATCCGGGGTGTCATATAAACATAAGGTGAATGAACCGCGTCCTTCGTCGGTTGTATTATCAACACTTATGTAATAGGTATTTCCCGGCGTCAGGTTGAGGGATTGAACAACCACGTCGTTGTCACTGATGACATATCGGTTACAAGCTACTTCTGTTGTTCCGTCGGCTTCCCAGATGGCGGCATTGATATGCGTAATCGTTCCTTTGGTTCCTCCGCGATCCACCAAAACACGAATGACGCCTGAAGCGGGAGCGGTGAATTTAAACCAACGGTTGTAGTTGGGATAAGTGTTCCAACAACTTGCGGCTTGCCGGTCTTGCGAAGCACCTTCGGTAGTAAATTCAGCATCAGCGGAACAGCTGTTAATCAGATTTGTTACATCCAAGGCGCCTTCATAATAATCGTAGTCTACCTGGTCGTCCAAGCAAAGGGTGAAAGTTCCGGGAGCGCCTTCGGAATCCACACTGATATAGTACCATTGATTAGGGGTTAATCCTACGTATTGAAGTACAACATCATCGTCGCCATAGATGTATTTGGAACATTTGATTTCAGTTTCTCCATCGCTTTCCCAAAGCGCTATATCCGTTGCAAGCATGTCACCTTTGGGACCTCCGATGTCTACTGTAATTTTTATTTGTCCCGAGGCGGGGGCTTGAAATTTGAACCATACGTTATAGTCGGGGTTGGTGTCCCAACAACCTCCGGGATCCTTATCACCGGTGGCATTCAGGGTTGTATAGGCGGCATTTGGTGAACAACCTCCTATCAAATTGGTTACGTTAAAAGCGTTGGCATAATCATCATTGGGTGGTTGCGCATACGATATGCTTATTGCGGCAACTAATAATATAGGTAAAAACAAGTATTTATATATCTTCATAGACGGATTATTTTAATAATTTTTAACATTTAATTTTAACACAAAAATACAGCTTTTTTTTAAATGAGTTTTTAAAGGAAGATTCATGGGGATTTAAAAGTAAATTCATTTGTGAAATTTACAGGTTTTCCGGTTATTTATAGAATAACAAATTATAAAATAACAAAAATCGTGCCGTATATATTTGCGGCAGTGATAGAAGCGAAAAGCTATGCAAACCGGCACGCCATTTTTGATGCATCTTAGCAAGGCTCCGCCGCTTGACAAGGAGACTTGCTGAGATGCGTTTATCAAAAAGGGGTGGCGGGCGCATACTTGTAGCGGATAGCACGGTCCCGGCGAAGCCGGGAGCCGCCCTGAAAATAAAAGAAAAATGAATTTGCGGGATTGATAAAATGTTGTATATTTGCGTCTTGAAATACATAAAAATCATTAAAATAATATTGGCATGTATTTAACACCGGAAGTTAAGAAAGAAATTTTTAAGAAGTACGGCAAATCCGAGACGGATACCGGATCGCCGGAAGGACAAATTGCATTGTTTACTTATCGTATCAATCATTTGACAAAGCATTTACAAAAACACAAGCATGACTATAGCACCGAGCGTGCTTTGGTGAAGTTGGTGGGGAAGCGAAGAAAGTTATTGAACTACCTGAAAAAGAATGACATTGAGCGCTATCGTAAGATTATTAAAGCGCTGGGATTAAGAAAATAAGGAGGGAAGGGCAGGCGACTGCCCTTTTTTTGATTTAAACCAAAAAAGATTTTAGAATTATGAGTATGCCTAAACCTATCAGTCAGACCATACGATTGGATGACGGAAGAGAAATAGTTTTGGAAACCGGTGTATTGGCCAAGCAAGCCGATGGTTCGGTTGTTGTGAAAATGGGAAAAACCATGTTGTTGGCCACAGTGGTTTCATCCAAAGATTTGAAACCGGATGTGGATTTTTTCCCGCTCACGGTTGATTATAGAGAGAAATTTTCGGCGTCGGGAAAGTTTCCGGGTGGATTTTTTAAGCGTGAAGGACGCCCTTCAAGTGAAGAAATTCTGGTGATGCGTTTGGTGGACCGGGTGTTGCGTCCTGCTTTTCCGAAAGATTATCGTCATGATACACAAGTGATGATTCAGTTGATGTCATATGATGAAGAGGTTCAACCCGATGCTTTGGCCGGCTTGGCGGCCTCGGCGGCTATTGCGGTATCGGATATTCCATTTGACGGACCGATTTCGGAGGTCAGAGTGATCAGAAAAGACGGTGAATTTATTATCAACCCCGGAGTGAAAGATATTGAAGAGGCCGACATTGATTTGATGGTGGGTGGCACCTATGATTCGGTGACGATGGTGGAAGGACAGATGAACGAGGTGAGTGAAGACGAAATGTTGGAAGCCATAGAATATGCGCACAAGGTTATCAAAAAACAAATTGAAGCACAGAAAGAATTTGCTTCTAAAGTGGAAAAGGCGAAGGTGAAAAGAGAGTATGAAGAAGAAGAAATGGATGAGGAACTCTATAATAAGGTAAAAGATTTTGCTTACAATAAAATTTATGAAATAGCCAAGCAAGGAACCGGGAAACAAGAGCGTAAGGAGAAATTTGATGCGGTGAAAGAAGAGTTGATGGAGCAATTTGATGAAGAAACTTTGGAAGAAAAAGGCAAGTTGATTTCGTCTTATTTTTCGGATGTGAAAAAACAAGCTGTCAGGGATTTGATTTTGAAAGAAGGAAAAAGATTGGACGGCAGATCATTGACCGATATACGTCCCATTTGGACGGAAGTGGATTATTTGCCTTCGGTGCATGGTTCAGCCATTTTTACAAGAGGGGAGACGCAAGCGTTGGCAACGGTTACTTTGGGGACTTCCATGGATGTTAATGTGATAGATGGGGTTTCTTTCCAAGATGAAGAAAAGTTTTATTTGCATTATAATTTTCCGCCTTTCTCCACGGGTGAAGTTAAACCTTTGCGAGGGACATCAAGAAGGGAAATCGGTCACGGACATTTGGCCCAAAGAGCTTTGGAACCGATGATTCCCGAAGATACCCCTTATACCATACGTGTGGTTTCGGATATATTGGAATCCAACGGTTCATCATCCATGGCTACGGTTTGTGCAGGAAGTATGGCACTGATGGATGCCGGAGTTCAACTAAAAAAACCCGTTTCAGGAATAGCCATGGGATTGATTTATGACGAAGAATCAGGAAACTATGCCGTTCTTTCGGATATATTGGGTGATGAAGATCATTTGGGTGATATGGATTTCAAAGTTACGGGAACCAAAGACGGAATCACAGCCTGTCAAATGGATATTAAGATCAAAGATTTGAAAAGAGAAATTCTTGAAAAAGCATTGAATCAGGCAAAGGAGGGAAGGATGTATATTTTAGAGAAGATGAATGAAACCATCTCCGAACCTCGCCCGGATGTCAAAGAATTTGTGCCGAAGATTGAAAAAGTAATCATCCCCAAAGATTTCATTGGAGCCATTATAGGAAAGGGTGGAAAAGATATTCAACAATTGCAGGAAGACACACAAACAGTGATTGTTATATCTGAAGAAGGAGAAAACGGCGTGGTTGAAATTATGGGTAAAGACCGGGAGCAAATCCAAAAGGCCATTGAAATTATCAAAAGTATTGCCATTGAACCCGAAGTGGGTGAAGTTTATGAAGGCAAGATAGTGGCCATTAAAGACTTTGGTGCTTTTGTGGAAATAGGAAAAGGCACCGAGGGTTTGCTTCACATTTCGGAGATAGATTGGAAAAGAACAAATGATGTAAATGATGTGTTTAAAGTAGGAGATAAGGTCAAGGTTAAGCTTATCGGAATGGAAAACAACGGAAAACTCCGTTTTTCAAGAAAAATTCTACTTCCCAAACCCGAAGGTTATAAAGAGCCCGAAAGAAGAGAAAGGCGCCCTTCCAATAGAGGTTCAAGACCCGGGCGAAATCAAAACCAACGAAGATCCGGACGTTTTAATAATAACAGAGAAGACAAACAAGAATAATTTTTGTTACCGGCTTAAATATTGTAAAACGGCTTCTTTTTGAGAGGCCGTTTTTTAGTTTATTTCCATATTTTTGAAGAAATAAAATCCGATATGACAAAGCAATGGGAAATAGTTTTACCGCCCATGGGGCGCGGATTCCATTTAATTGATGAACATATAGACCCGGTAATAGATTTAACAGGTGTCCGAGCGGGAATTTTACATATATTTATTAAACACACTTCTGCCGCCATCATGGTGAATGAAAATTATGATCCGTCGGTCAGGATGGATTTGGAATCGGCTTTTGACCGTTTAGCTCCGGAGAATCAACCTTATTATACACATACACTTGAAGGTCCGGATGATATGCCGGCCCATATTAAAGCGGCCATGATAGGAAGTCATATCAGTATTCCTGTTACTAACGGAAAGCTTAATTTGGGGACTTGGCAAGGAATATATTTATGTGAATTCAGAAATACCCCACATAAACGAAAATTGGTTCTAACCTTGATTTATTGATTTCTTCTTTTTAAAACTTCAAAAGTTCCGTCCGGATAAATTTTTATGATTTCATCCGGGAATGTTGAAAAAGATTTTGTGCTTTTGTCTTTCTCTTCATCAACTTTACGGGATGGATTTTCAGGAAGTGGAGTAGGGGATGATTGAATCATTTCACCATCACCTGTTAAAAACCATTTTATATTGAGTTCCGGAAAATTTTCTGCTAATTTCTTCAAAAATTCAAAACCCGGTTTGTTTCTACCGGATAACAGATGAGATAAACTGCTTTTTTGAATAGTTAATTTATTTGCCAATTGAGTTGAAGTCAACTCATAATAATCCATTATTTGTCTTATACGAGAAGGTATATCGCTCATGAATTTACATTTGTTAACTCAAAAATACAAATATTTTATCGGATTAAAAATATAAGACAAAAAAACATTGGTATTGTGGAAAATCACAGCCTGACAATGGTATAAAAATAACTTTAATTGAAAGTTATTTATTGCTGATTATCAATAAGATAATGTTTTATTATATGAAAATATTATGGGTTAATAATTAATCATTTTATGGGTAACATAGTGATAAAAAAGCTGAGTCACTTTATCATAATAAGTCTGAAAGATTGATTATTTGATAAAAAAAGGGCATATTTGGTGGTGATAAATATTCATTTTTTAATTTATTTTTGTTTTTGAAGAATAATTTCTATTTTTGCAATGAAATAATAAAAATAATATATCATGAAAGTACATTTAGACAGCATTGATCAGCAAATTTTGGACATTCTCATTGAAAATGCAAGAACTCCTTTTACGGAAATAGCTAAGAAATTAAATGTTTCGGCCGGTACGGTTCACGTGCGTGTCAAAAAAATGGAAGCTTCCGGAATCATTAAAGGAGCATCATTGTCTATTGATTACAATAAATTAGGCTATTCGTTCATAGCATATATAGGGGTTTATTTGGATAAAACATCCAAAACAAGATTTGTATTGGAAAGATTAAAAAATATTCCGTTTGTAACGGTTGCACATATTACTACGGGTAAATACAATATTTTCTGTAAAATCAGGGCCAAAGACACCCAACATGCCAAAGATGTTATTTTCAAAATAGATGATATTGACGGTATTGTACGTACCGAAACCATGATTTCTCTTGAAGAGAGCATTAATGACAAGAAAAGATTGATGCACTATATTTTCTCGGAAAGTAGTTTTGATTTCTAAACTTATTCTTATTTATAACATTAAAACCGTTTCCGTTGGGAAGCGGTTTTTTTATTAAACAAGGAATGTATTGATGACCCGTTTAATATCCTTTTTGTCAATTACATAATCATATGCTGCACTACCTATTTTATTTAAAAGAACAAACCTAATTTCACCCGATTTGTTTTTTTTATCGTGATGCATCAAATGAATAAGAGAGTTATCTAAATTATCTGAATCAAATTCAGGTATCTCATAGTTTTGGAGAATGAAATCTTGAATTTTTTCAAACTCTTTTACGGATAGGCCGGCATATAAAGTCGACAAATAACTTTCAAGCAATATTCCGATGGCCACGGCATGACCATGTGTAACCGGATTGCCCATTTCCCTTAGAAAGCTTTCTATGGCATGGCCGAAAGTGTGACCGAAATTCAAAATACGCCTTAAACCGTTTTCTTCCGGGTCTTTTTGAATGATTTCATTTTTTATTTGAGCCGATTCAATAATAAGACCGTCTTCAGGAATAGGGGATGTATTTAATAATTTTTGGAAATGATCATATGAAGCAATCAATCCGTGTTTAAACATTTCCGCCCTTCCGGATTTTATTTCCTCTTCAGGTAAGGTGTTGAGAAATAAAGGGTTAATATAAATACCTTCAGGTTGTTGTATAGACCCTATTTGGTTTTTTATTCCCAAAAAATTAATACCGGTTTTTCCGCCGATGGAAGCATCAACCATGGCCAATAATGTAGTAGGGATATTGATATAAGAAATTCCGCGTTTATAAGTTGACGCGGCAAAACCTCCTGTATCGGATAAAACTCCACCACCCAAATTGATAACAAGTCCGTGACGGTCAATATGATTTTCAAGTAATAGTTTCCAAATGTAAACTATTGTTTTTATGTTTTTGGTTGATTCATCAACCGGTATTTCCAAATGTAGAAAATCCACATTTTTTAAATATTTTTTCAAAACGGGTAAACAATATTTGGTTGTATTGGGATCGGTTAAAACAACAATTTTAGAGGATTTTCCGGTTACATTGTGTTTTAAAATATTAAAATTCAAATCCATATATATATTATCCATCATGAAGCGGGTGGGTTTTTTTCAAAAATATAAAATAAATCAGTTTTAGGATTTCATTTTTAAATATCTTTATCAAAAAATAACGCCAATGAAATTCACCCCTGAAATATTTGAGGATACCGAGACCGCTTTTTCACTCAAATCCGATGCGGAAATAGAAAAGGCATATTGGTTATTTAATATCATCAAGAATGAGCCTTTGGTCAAAATCGGGTCAGCGGTTACCAAATTTGCATTGAAACATCATATTCCCATTGAAGGTTTGATTCGCACAACGGTATTTGAACATTTTTGCGGAGGTGTTACGGAAAAAGATACCCTTCCTTTGGTTAAAAAACTTTATAGCAAAGGCGTATATTCCATTTTGGATTTTTCAGTAGAGGGAGCCGAATCCGAAGAAGTCTTTCACAAAGCATTTTTAAAAACCAAAAACTTGATTGAATTTGCCTCACTGCGAAAAGAAATTCCATTTGCCGTGTTTAAGCCTACAGGAATAGGGGCTTTTAAAATTTATGAAAAAGTATCGTCGGGTGAACCTTTGTCGGAGGATGAACAAAAACAATGGGAATCCATCCGGGAACGCTACTATAAATTGGCTCAAACCGGTTTTGAGAATAAGGTTCCGATTATGGTGGATGCGGAAGAAAGTTGGATGCAAAAAGCAGTGGATGATTTGTTGGAGGAATTGATGCTGGAATTTAATAAAGAATTTCCTTATGTTATTACAACCATGCAATTTTACAGAAAGGACAGGCTTGATTATCTGAAAGCCCTTCATGAAAAAGCAAGGTCCAGGAATTTTAAAATCGGTGTTAAACTGGTGAGAGGGGCGTATTTGGAAAAAGAACGGGAGCGAGCCAAAGAAATGGGTTATGAATCTCCGGTATGGGACACCAAAGAGCAAACGGATCAAGCTTTTAATAATGCACTCGGATATATGGTAAAACATTTGGATGACATGCTCATATATGCCGGAACACATAATGAAGAAAGTTCCCTATTATTGGCCAATTTAATAGAGGAAAAAGGTTTGGAAAGAAATGATCCGAGGGTTTGGTTCGGCCAACTTTTGGGAATGAGTGATCATATTACGTTTAATTTGGCCAAATTCGGATTCAATACAAGTAAATATATTCCGTTTGGTCCGGTGAAACACGTGATGCCTTATTTGATTAGACGTGCTGAAGAAAACACATCCGTAACAGGTCAGACAACACGGGAACTGGAGTTGTTAATCAAAGAGAAGAAACGGAGAAATTTATAATATTTTTACATCTGTAAACTACGGACAAAATCAGCATATTTTTCTTTAATTTTCAGAAGATAATCAATATCCACCCCGGGTTTAAAAATCCTTATGTAATCTACCACGTTTTCATTTTGAAATAGAGTTACCAGGGCGGCATCAAAATTCCGGTTATTGATATTGTCTTTCACTGCAAAAGTTGTTTTTTTGAATAAATTCCAATTATATTCATCATCCAGCCGGACGTAAAACATATGATTTCGTTTCATATCTTTGAATATCGCGTCATGAATTTGTTCCACTTCAAAAAACTTGGTCAATTTGATACTCATATCCAGAATACCGCTTTTTTTATAGGGTTTCAGGAATCCAAATCCTTGTTCGGCATAATTTTCCATTACCACAGGAATATCATTATAAGTGGGGATATTGTGCACGCGAATACTGAAAAATTTATTTTTACCGGTCATCAATGTCGCAAAAGAAGCATCCAGGTTTTTATATGGCGAGTTGGCTTTGATTTTGTTGGTAGCCCTGATTATTTTTTCCCAAGAATATGACTTGTCCGTGATGAAAAAGATATTGTCCGGTTTGGTGGCGGACTCGGGAAGTGTGTCTCCATGAAAGCCCGGAAACGGATTGATAATATGCAAGACAAACGTTTTGGGCAAAGCGAAATCGGACAGTATTTCCATTTGTTCTTCCTTGGTCACCGAGCCGACATATTCTAAATTTTTCATAGCATAAAAATTTGAGGTATTAAATTTAATAAATTTTTTCGGATGAACAAATTATTCGTATTTTTGAAGGCATAATGAAAGCCAAGAATAAACAACCCAAATATGTCATTATCAGTGGAGGAGTTACTTCCTCTTTGGGAAAAGGGATTGTATCCGCTTCGCTTGCCAAGCTCTTGCAGGCCAGAGGATTGAAAGTTACCATTATCAAATTAGACCCGTATATCAATGTGGATCCGGGCACATTGAACCCTTATGAACATGGAGAAGTTTATGTGACACATGATGGTGCGGAAACCGATTTGGATTTGGGGCATTATGAAAGATTCCTGAACATACGCACTACAAAAAATAATAATTTCACTACGGGGCGTGTTTATCAAACCGTGATAGAAAAAGAAAGGAAAGGCGAATATCTTGGCAAAACAGTGCAAGTGATACCGCACATTACAGATGAGATAAAAAGAAGAATTCGCATTTTTGAAAAAGATGATTTTGACATTATTCTGGTTGAAATAGGGGGAACGGTTGGAGATATTGAAAGTTTACCCTATATAGAAGCCATTCGCCAATTACAATGGGAACTCGGTAAAGAAAATGTAAGTATTATTTTGCTGACACTCATTCCTTATTTAAAGGCTGCAGGCGAGCTTAAAACCAAACCTACACAACACTCGGTTAAATTTTTAATGCAAAGCGGCATACAACCAGATGTTTTGGTTTGCCGTACGGAAAAACCCTTATCCGAACCATTAAAAGAAAAAATAGCATTGTTTACAAATGTAAAAAAAGAAGCGGTCATAGAGTCCAGGGATGTAGATAGTATTTATGAAGTGCCTCTTTTAATGAAACAAGAAGGTTTGGATAAGGTTGTTTTGGAAAACCTGGGCCTGAAAAAATGGGCTCATAAAAAACCCAATCTAAAACAATGGATAAAATTTTTGGATGACCTGAAAAACCCAAAGGATTCGGTGCATATAGCCCTTGTTGGTAAATATATTCAATTGCGGGATGCTTACAAGTCCATTCATGAATCGCTCATACACGGAGCCGCTTACAATCATTTGGAACTTCATTTGCACTGGATAGACTCTGAAAAGATAACAGAAGAAAATATCCGTCAATTACTTTCACAAGTTCAAGGGATATTGATTGCCCCCGGATTCGGGTCACGGGGAATAGAAGGGAAAATTAAAGCCATTCAATATGCCCGGGAAAATCAAATTCCCATGTTGGGCATTTGTTTCGGGATGCAAATGACGGCCGTAGAATTTGCACGAAATGTTTTAGGGTTTACAAATGCAAACTCAACGGAAATAGACCCTTCCACGCCTTATCCCGTTATAGATCTATTACCCGAACAATTAGAAAAAAAATATTTGGGAGGAACACTACGTTTAGGAGCCAAAACCATATTGTTAAAGGAAAATTCATTGATACATTCCATATATCAAACAAATTCAATTGAAGAGCGTCACAGACATCGATATTTTTTTAATGAGAAATATAAAGAACTATATGAAAAAAACGGGATGATTGTTTCCGGTGTGGATAAAGAAACCGGACTCACCGAAGTGATGGAATATATTCATCATCCATGGTTTGTCACCGTACAATTCCATCCGGAATATCAAAGTACGGTGAATAAACCGCATCCATTGTTTATTTCTTTCATCCATGCATCCTATAAACATGCACATAACAACAAAAAATTAATTCCAGAAAATGAGTAAGAAAAAAAATAGAACGAAGAAGAAAGTTCAAAACCCAAATGAAAATACCCGTAAAAAGCCAAGTTTCATCAGTTTATTAATCAACTATATTCTACTCACCGTTGCCTTTTATTTCATTTTAAAAAGCTGTGAAGAGCCGAAGAAAAATCAAGATAAAAGTCAATCCCGAACCGAACAAGTATCCGATACGCTTGTCCAAAATCCTAATGCAGTTGTTTCTTCACCGGGTGGAATTTTTATTCCCTCTACAAACAAAGAAAGCATTGAAATTGAAAACGAGGTATATAAAATTGTTTTCAATTCAACGGGTGCCGTACCCCAATACCTCGAACTTAAAAAATTTAAGGATGCACACGGTCAACCCCTACGGATAATTGATCACAATCAAAAGTTTGATATAAAATTACGTCTGAAAGACGGGCAAACGGTTTCCACCTCCACCCTCCATTTTGATGTTGTAAAGCAAAGTTCGGATACATCCCAAACCGTAGTTTTTAAAGCCTATGCCGATTCGGCCAAAACCCGTTACTTGGAATTTAAATACACCCTTCCCAAAGATGACTATTTATATAGTTTGGACATCAGGACCCAAGGATTAGATAATGTCTTACTCGATGGTTATCATTCGCTCCATTGGGATATGAAAGCCTTTTCGCATGAAAAAGATGTGAATTACGAGGACAAATTCACCACTTTGAAATTTGAATATGAAGACGGCAAAGTCGGAGAATTGAGCGCTTTGAAAAAAGCATCCGAAAAACAAAAACCGGATGTCAATTGGGTGGATTTCAAACAATATTTCTTTTCCAGTTTTTTGCTGTCGCCCGAAAAGCCCTTTGATACGGCCCTATTGAAACAAGTCAAATTATTTGATAAAGAAAAAGATACCATTCACACCAAACATTTCTTTTTGGATACCAAGCTAAAATCCGAAGGAGGTCAAATGAATTATTCATTCAAGTGGTATCACGGACCCAATAAATATCACAAGCTTGCATCCTATGGCTACGGCATGGAAGAAGTCATTTCACTGGGATGGGGCATCTTCGGTTGGATTAATAAATATGCATTTCTTCCCTTGTTTAATTTTCTGAAAAAATTCATATCCAACTACGGCCTGATTATCATCATCATGACCTTGATAGTACGGCTCATAACATCGCCATTGTATTATAAAACCTACATCTCCCAAGCCAAACAAAAAATTATTCGTCCCGAAATTGAAGAAATAAATAAAAAATACAAAGACAATCCACTCAAAAGGCAGAAAGAAATCATGGCACTCCAGTCCAAAGCTGGTGTTAATCCCATGGCCGGTTGTGTTCCTTCTTTACTATTCATCCCCATTTTCTATGCGCTTTTCAGATTTTTCCCTGCCGAAGTGGATTTACGTCACAAAAGTTTTTTATGGATAAAAGACCTGTCCTCTTATGAAGACTTTGTTCAACTTCCGTTTCATATTCCGCTCTTGGGCAATCATTTGAGTATTTTTGCCGTATTAGCCGCCATTGTGATGTTTTTCTACATGAAAATGAACCAATCACAAACCCCCAGCATGCCCACACAAGAAGGCATGCCCGACCTGTCCAAAATGATGAAATGGATGATCTATTTATCACCCGTGATGATGTTGTTCTTCTTCAATAACTATGCAAGCGGATTGAGTTTATATTATTTTGTTTCCACCTTGTTGAGTTTGATCATTGTATATATCATCAAAGAATATGTCATTGATGAAGCCAAAGTGAAAGCTCAAATAGAAGAAAACAAGCAAAAACCCAAGAAACAAAGTAAGTTTTCAAGAAAACTCCAAGCGTTGATGGAACAAGCCGAGCAACAAAAACGCATGCAAGAACAAATGAAAAAACGTAAGAAAAAATGAAATATTTCTGGCATGTATTGATTATCAGCACTATCATTTTGTTGATCGGCGTGGCAGGTATAGCCGTGAAACTTTTGTTAAAAAAAGATGGGAAATTTGAGGGCACCTGTGCCAGTATGAACCCCGAAACCAATCCCAACGGTGATCCCTGTCAATTTTGCGGCCGCAAGCCCGAAGAATATGAAGGCAATTGCTCGCGTGAAATATTTGAGAAAATCAAAAAAGAAATAGAAGCCAATCAAAAATTCATTCCCGATAAATATTTATAATTTTAATTAGGAAGGCGTCAAGCCGCCAACGGCTCGCAACCCGCCGGCTCGCCGTTGGGTCTTTCCGCCGGCCTCGGAACCCTGCCGGGTTTCGTTCACCCGGTCTCACCCGGCAGGTTTCCTCGGCATTTTATAGTTTATTTTATGGTTTTGTGTAGGAGATTTCTCAGTCGTTCACTTTGTTCACTTCTTCGAAATGACAACGCTGAAAACACAATGAAATCCGTAGCACCATGTCATTCCGAGCAAGTTCCGGCGCATGCCGGAACGACGAGGAATCTCATTTTTTATGTCTATAGAGATTTCTCAGTCGTTGCTTCGCAACTCCTTCGAAATGACAATCATTCTACTACTGAAAACAATGAAGCGTCCTGTCATTCCGACGGAGCGAAGCGACGAGGAATCTCTGCGCCGGCGGGCGAAGTGGTATCCTTTTGAAGCCCCGCCGGATTTTTGGCCACGGCGAGGAGGCTCCGAGCCACGACGAGGAGACCCCGCAGCCGTGCTTTGCCAAAAACCGAGCGGGGCGAAAAAGATTTAAACGGAGCACGCCATAAGGCGCCCAAAATAAAAATATGAATTCATTGAAATTTAGTAAATTGAAAATTATTTTAAACAGGAAGGAATGGGTGTGAAAAAGAAATATATCAACCGGGAAATCAGTTGGTTATCGTTTAATGAGCGGGTGTTGCAAGAGGCGTCGGACCCCAAGGTGCCTTTGCTGGAAAGATTGCGGTTTGTGGGGATTTTTTCTAATAACATGGATGAGTTTTTCAAGGTAAGGTATGCCAAAATTCAACGTATCAGTCAGGGGAAAATTTCGGGAAAATCGCGTCATGAAATTCGCGAAGCCAAGAAGTTATTAAAAGAAATCACGCGGATAGCCATTGCTCAACAGCAAAAAATGCGTAAGGTGAGGCGTAAGCTCATTGAAGAATTGAAGAACCATGATATTTTTATCATCAACGAAAAGGAGATGGACGCGGAACAACAGAAGTTTGTACGCCAATTTTTTTTGGATAAGGTGAGCCCGCGACTTTTCACCATCATATTAAACGATTTGGAGAAATTTCCCATCATTAAGGATTCATCAGTGTATTTGGCGGTGAAGATGTCGCGTAAAGACGAAGAAAACATTTATGCTTTGGTGGAAATACCATCGGATGATTTGGGGCGTTTTGTGGTATTGCCCGAAAAAGACGGCAAGAATTACATTATGCTACTTGAAGATGTGATACGCGCCAATTTGGACGAAATCTTCAATCTTTTTGAGTATGATGACATTGAAGCGCACATCATCAAAATATCAAGAGATGCACAGTTTGAGGAAGATACGGACCACACGAAAAGTATTTTGGAGAAGGTTTCGTTTTATTTGCGTCAAAGGCAAAAAGGAGAGCCTGTTCGTTTGATTTATGACGATTCCATTGCCGAAGACACGTTGCAATTTTTGATGCGTAAAATGGGTATTGACGAGTACGACAGTTTGATTCCCGGCGGAAGAATTCATAATCACAGGGATTTTATGGATTTTCCGAATTTGGGGAAATATGAATTGCTCTACAAACAGTTTGAACCGCTCCCGATTAAAGATTTTTCTCTTCGGGGAAGTATTTTGAAACAAATTAAACAAAAAGATCGGTTGCTTTATGCACCTTATCACAACTATAAATATGTTATCAAATTTTTACGTGAGGCGGCTTTGGATCCGAAGGTAAAGAGCATTAAAATCACGATTTATCGCTTGGCCAAAAATTCGCAAATAGCCAATTCGTTGATTAATGCGGCTAAAAACGGAAAACATGTTACGGTTCAAATAGAATTGCGTGCCAGGTTCGATGAAGCACAGAATATCAAATATGCCGAACTTTTCAAGCAAGAAGGCATTCACTTGGTATTCGGTTTTCCGGATATGAAAGTGCACAGTAAAGTATGTGTGATTGACCGGGAAGAAGACGGTGAAATTAAACGTTATGGATTTATCAGTACGGGCAATTTCAATGAGAAAACGGCTAAAATCTATACGGATTTTACCTTATTCACTTCTAATCAGGAAATTTTGGAAGATGTCAATAAAGTTTTTGAGTTTTTTGAGCGCAGCTATAAGGTGCCGCGCTACAAACACATTTTGGTTTCACCGCATTATATGCGAAGAAGGTTTAATAAACTGGTGAATGAACAAATCAAACGTGCACGGAAAGGTGAGCCGGCTTTGATCAGATTGAAAATGAACAGTTTGTCGGATAAAAGAATGATTGATAAACTCTATGAAGCAAGTCAGGCAGGCGTTCCTGTTAAGCTTATCATTCGGGGTATTAACCGTTTGATACCCGGCATTCCCGGGTTGAGTGAAAATATAGAAGCCATCAGTATTGTGGATAAATTCTTGGAACATCCGCGGGTTTTTATTTTCGGGCCGGAAGGCGAAGAGCAAGTTTTTATGGGGTCGGCCGATTGGATGCCGCGTAATCTGGATAGAAGAGTGGAGGTGATCACTCCTGTATATGATGAAGATGCCAAAATGCAATTGATTGATACTTTTGAAATATCTTGGGCCGATAATCAAAAGGCGAGGATTTTTAATGAGGCACAGGATAATCAGTATCGTCCGGCTATAGGACCTCCTATACGTTCACAGTTTGCCATTTATGACTATTACAAGGATTTGCTAAACAAATAGGTTTCGGTTTAGTCTTCTTCCTCATTTCTTTGATAGTAAAACGAGCTCAAATCTTTGTCTTTATAGCGCCACCATAAAAATAAAGGCATGATGATCAAAAACATAATGAGGGTGAAAAAGCCCCAAAATTTTTGAGCTAAATCCGGACGCGTATCGATTTGTTCAAAATATAAGGCAAATCCGGCTAAAATCGCTTCAATAATCAATAAGAAACTCAGAATTTTTTTCATCAGAACAATCCGTGCAGGTTGGCGTCCACTTTTTCTATCACATAGCCCAAGTCTTCGGGACGGCTCACAATATCCAAGTCGTCCATATTGATAATCAATAGCTTGCCCTTATCGTAATTGCTGATCCAATTTTCGTATTTTTCATTGAGCTTACTCAAATAATCTATATTGATGGCTTTTTCGTAATCTCGTCCGCGGGTGTGGATTTGTTTGACCAAAGTAGGAATACTGGCACGAAGATAAATCAACAAATCGGGTGGGGTGACCAGAAGTTCCATGAGGTCGAACAAAGAAGTGTAGTTGTCAAAATCCCGTTTGGACATCAAACCCATTTCATAGAGATTTTCAGCAAAAATAAATCGGTCTTCATAGATGGTTCGGTCTTGAATAATATCTTTCCCGGATTTACGGATATCCAAAATTTGACGAAACCTGCTGTTTAAGAAATATACTTGTAAATGAAATGACCAACGCCGCATGTCTTTATAAAAATCTTCCAGATAAGGATTTGTATCCACCGATTCAAAATGAGGTTCCCACTTGAAGTGTTTGGCCAACATTTCGGTGAGTGTGGTTTTTCCGGCTCCTATGTTTCCTGCTATGGCTATGTGCATGAGTTTAGTATTTTAAAAGTGAAAAAACATCATAATTTTTAATTTTTTCGCGTCCGTTTAAAAAGGCCAACTCAATTAAAAAATTCAGTTGTACCACCTTACCTCCGCTTTTTTCCACCAATTTGGCGGCGGCCAAAGCCGTTCCACCGGTGGCAAGTACATCATCATGAATCAAAACATTTTCTCCGGGTATGATGGCGTCTATGTGCATATTGAGTTCATCGGTTCCATATTCCAATTCGTATTCTTCGCTATGAACTTTATAGGGTAATTTTCCGGGTTTGCGTATGGGAATGAAACCGGCATTCAAATGTTCTGCCAATAAAGTGGCAAAGAAAAATCCTCTGGATTCTATCCCGACCACTTTGTCTATTTTTACATCCGGAACGCCTTTCAGTAAATATTCCAAGGTGAGTTTCATTAAACGGGCATCGGACAAAAGTGGGGTAATATCCTTAAAAACTATTCCCGGTTTGGGAAAATCGGGAATTTCGCGAATAGATTTTTCAATTAAATCCAACATAATGATGTGTTCGTTTTTTATGATGCTAAAATATAAAAATATTTGGTCTTATATCCTCTTCCGGTTTGTTTATGATTTTCAACCGGATAAAAATAATTATGCTATTTTTACTTGAAATTTATTCATAAAAAAAATGAATTTTCCACATGTCAAAACCGGATTGATTGCCGGTGGTCAATTGGCCAAAATGATGATGGAAGCCACCAAGCCGTGGGGATTGAAATTCCATGTACTTGATCCGGAAAAAAATTGTCCGGCTTGTTCTTGTGCCGTTTTGAGTGTAAAAGGAGATTATACTTCATTTAAAGATATCTATCAGTTTGGAAAAAATGTAGATGTTTTAACTTATGAATTGGAAAATATTAATGTAGACGCGCTTTTGAAACTGGAAAGGGAAGGGGTGGAAGTTCATCCCGAACCTAAAATTTTAAAACTTTTTCAAAACAAATACACTCAAAAACAATTCTACCGGGAAAAAGGTTTGCCGGTTTCGTCCTTTTGGAAGGTGGATGATTATTCTCAAGCGCTTGAAGTTATTCGTCAAAATAAGTTGTTATATCCATTGGTTTTTAAAACTTTACAAGGAGGATATGACGGTCGCGGGGTGATTATTGTTCACGATGAAGAAAGTTTGCAACAGCTTGAAGAATATCCGTATTTATTGGAACCCTTTGAACATATTGAGAAAGAGTTGGCTGTGGTTGGAGCGAGGAATGTGCATGGAGATATAAAAATTTATGAACCTGTGGAAATGGTTTTCGATTCGAAATACCATTTGGTTTCCGAGATTTTCAGTCCGGCGGAAATAGACGATAATCAAAGATCATTTATGCGCCAAACGGTCTATAGGTTATTGGAGGAATTAAAATATACCGGTGTTTTGGCCGTTGAATTTTTTCTTTTGAAATCGGGTGGGATTGTGATCAATGAAACCGCTCCACGTGTTCATAATAGCGGACATTTGACCATTGAAAGTGCGGTAACATCGCAATTTAAGCAACACATTCGTGCTGTTTTGGGACTGCCACTCGGTCCGGTGGAAATGAAATATCCTGCTGCGATGTTTAATTTGGTTGGGCCGGAAAATTTCATGGGTCCGGCCTATTTGGACGGTGTGGAAAAATTATTTGCTATGGAAGGGGTATATTTACATTGGTATGAGAAGGCGGAAAGCCGCCCCGGAAGAAAAATGGGACATGTTACGGCAATAGGAGAGACAACGGATGAAGCGCGAGAGAAAATCAAACAAGTCAAAACCTTTTTAAAAATAAAACCATGTCAAAACCAATTGTAGCCATCGTTATGGGTTCGGATTCGGATTGGCCCGTGATGAAGCAGGCGGCGGAAGTTTTGGAGCAGTTCGGAGTTCCGTATTACAAAGATATCGTATCGGCTCACAGGACGCCGGAGAAGATGTTTGCTTTTGCACGTGAAGCACAACAAAACGGACTGAAAGTGATTATTGCAGGTGCAGGCGGTGCGGCACATCTGCCGGGAATGATTGCTTCCTTGACGCCTTTGCCGGTGATAGGCGTTCCGGTGAAATCAAGCAACTCTTTGGACGGTTGGGACAGCATTTTGTCTATTTTGCAAATGCCTAATGGTGTTCCTGTGGCCACAGTGGCGCTCAATGCGGCCAAAAATGCGGGTATTTTAGCGGTGGAAATTTTAGCTACTTCCGACCTTGATTTATTGCAAAAACTCATTGATTTCAAAAAGGAAATGAAAGAAAAGACAGAAGAGAAATCCAAGAAATTCAAAGAGTAATTAAATTTAGTTTCACCTATTTATTCAATTGTCATGTGGCAACTGTTATATATTTTCCGCTTCTTAATCCCAAAAAATTCCGGCGGAAGACCTGTTTTGGCGGCAGGATGATGAAATGGAAAAAAAACAGGTCTTCCGCCGTGACGAGGAGATGAAGCGAAGCGGAAGCTCCGAGGCGGCGGAGTGAGACAAGCCAACGGGATTGGTTTTTGTTTTGGGCTTGGCGCAGGCTCACGGAGCTACGAAGCAAGACAAGGCATAGCCGCAGGCTTGTGAAGTCACGGAATGAGACGTTAAATGGTGGATTTAGGAGCGGGAAAACGGCTCATGAAGTGTTTCATTCCAAACAATAAAATGTTAGGAAATTTTTGGTCAATGTCCTGAATTTCAAGCGATAAAA
>JALVDN010000358.1 GCA_027008965.1 Flavobacteriales bacterium
TTTTTTTCTTTTATCATCTAATATTTTAACCAGATAACCCGGATTCTCCCTGTATGCCATTGCCCTATGGTCAGAAGGGCGCATGGATGCAAATTTTTCCATCCATTGCTTGCTTTCTTCATATTTTCCGTTGGCTTTCAACATTTGGGCATAACGGAAAAATACTTCTGGGTCATCGGTTTTATCAACAATTTTGGAGTAATAATGCTCCGCTTTTTTACTGTCAAAAATCATGAAGTATGCATCGGCGGCTTTTCTGTAAACATAATCCGAAGCATGCCCTTTTTCAATGGCTTTTTCATAAGTTTCGGCGGCCTTGACATATTCGAGGTTTTCAAAATATTTGTCCGCCTTTTTCACCAACGCACTTTTTTTGACTTCTTGTGCGTTAAGACTGATGATTCCCAAGAAAAAGAGAAGAGTGAATGCGTATATTCTTTTCATAATAGATTTTTTTTAGAAGTAAATAGGTGATATTAAACGTTTTTTCTTGTATGGAATTTCAAAGTTTAGAAATACTTCGTGTGAATTGGGACTGTATAGACTCATGGATGATGTTGTACGGTCATAGGCATATCCCACCCTCAGATTTTCCGAAATCAAGAAATTGACCAATCCACTGAATGAATCGCCCACGCGGTACGACAAACCCACTTCAACTTTGTCATACATGAACAGATTGGCATTTAAACTTACAGCAAAAGGAGATCCAATGGCTTGATAGGCCATAAAATTGGGTTTAAGTTTGAAATTGTTACTTAAGTCAAATACATAACCTCCGGCAAGAAAATAATGTATTGCATTTCCTTGATCATAATTGGAGTTGAGAAGTTTATATCCTTGTGTATTGAGGTTAGGGGCACTTAAAGAAATATAATATTTGTCTGAATAGAAAAATAATCCCGCCCCGTATGTGATTCCGGTTTCATCCAAAGCTTGTGCAAGTAAAGGGTCATTGGGATGAATAACAACCAATGAAGGCAGGTCCACGTTCAAAAAATTGGCCCCTACATTTAATCCGAAAGCCAAATTATTTCCTTTGCCCAATTCAAGTGTGTATGAATAATCCAATTTAACACCGGTTTGATCCACCGGCCCGAATTGGTCTTTTAAAGCGGATAACCCTATTCCCATTTGTTGACCCATCCGGGAATGGACATTGAAAGTAAAGGTTTCCGGATGCCCGGCTTGACCCACCCATTGGGTTCTGTATAAAATTCCACCTGCCAACCCGTTTTTTATTCCTGCATAAGCAGGGTTAACCATATTCATGTTATACATAAACTGGGTATAATGAGGTGCTTGTTGTGCATATATGCTTGCTGACAAGAATGAAAGCGCAACTAAAATAATGGAGAAATATCTTTTCATAATAGATTGTTTTTGATTTATTTAATGATGAATACCCATCCTGTTTTTTTACTTCCGTCATTCAATTGTACTACATAAAAATATGCGGCCGCGGGTAATTCTTTTCCGTTCATATTTTGTCCGTGCCACTCATCTTTATAACCGTCTGTTTTTTCAAAAACTTTGCTTCCCCAACGGTTGAATATTTCAATTTTGTCTATACCATACTTTCCATCCAGAAAATCTAAAACAAAACTGTCATTATTTCCATCTCCATTGGGTGTAATGGCTTCAGGCATCACACATGCCGCATTGACATAATGCTCAACGTTTATTTCATCCATCATTGAACAATCACCGGATGAAACCTCCACGGAATAAGTTCCGGGTTCACTTGTAGTATAGGTGGCATTGGTTGCCCCTTGTATAGGTTGTCCGTCTTTATACCATTGATAATTAGGAGGTGTTGTAAATTGATCTATATTTGAAGGCGTAGCGTCCAATATAACTTCTTCATTTTTACAGAAGAAAATATCATCACCCAAATCCACTTGAGGAACCGGAACCACAACTACTTGGGCTTCGTCATATTCTGTAACGGTCAAACCATTACAATCAGTAAAAGTAACTTCCACCGTATAAGGCCCCAAATCACCGTCCAAAGGAACCACCAATGAATCGGCGGTTGCGCCGGGAACTACATTACGGTTGGAATCATACCAGGTAATCGTAACCTGACCGGAAGGTCTAAACCTCCATCCTTCGGGATTGGTTAAACTGTCAATGGCCCAAGCACTGGTATTTCTGTTAATATTGGAAGAAGGAGTACTATTATCTCCCGGATAAGCATAGCAACTGGCATCGGCATTTTGAACACCGATAACTGCACGGCCACCGTTCCAGGTATTACAAACCGGTTTGTGTTTTATTTGCACATCAATAACATTTGTTCCTTCATATAAAATAATTTGCTGTGATGTAAGCAAAGTTGTACAATCAAATTGTGGCAATTCATGATAAGTGATTATGAATTGACGGTTGGGAGCCGTACCTCTTAACTCATATTTCATCTCGGATAGACCTTGAATTCTAATTCCTGCATGTATATCATGATAGGCTCCGTAAATGGCCGAATAAGAATCTCCGGTTGAAGAATCATAATATGGCAATGTTACATCGGGAATCAATTGGTTGGCGGCAATACTCCAATCATCATATTCTCCTGCAATAGAACCTTCAAAAATTATATCTCCATTGGACCCCACCACAACTTGAGTATAAGTTTCACCGTAAAAAGAAAAAGGGAATCCAATGGGAATTATATCCGAATATCTATCATCAATAGACAGCGGAGTTCCATTTTGAAGAACGTCTTGTGCATTTGAGAAGTCACTGTCATAGTGAGGAAGAATGGATTCCACCACATAACTTCCCGTTAGAAACGAATTGATATTTGTTCTAATGACCCCGTATTGTTCATTATCACATACAGTGTCATTGAATGCTTCAACATGTTGAGCTTGTGTTGGTAAAAGAAAAAGCGTCAACAAAAAAAGCATTACCTGATAAGTAGTTCTTTTCATAATACTATTTGTTTTAATGACAAATATAAAAAAAACTTTAATTAATCCCACTGATTGATTAAATATTTCTTAAACCTGAAACCTAAAAAATTCATTTCACTTCGAAAGAGAATTTAAATACATTTTTGTATATTGGCATGATTTATGAATCGGCGAATTATTCACTTTAAAAAACTTTGGAATTTTATGAAACGAAACTGGAAAATTATCCTGCCGCTCGTATTGATTTCATTAGGATTATTCACTTTTTTTAAAATTCGATCCGAACAATCAACCGAAAAAGAGAAATACACTTTGGGGGCCATGACTTACATTCTTGAAAACTTTCATTTTTCTCCAAGAAAGATCAATAACTCCCTCTCTGAACAGCTCTTTAAGGAATATCTCAAAAGAATAGATCCTTCCAAGCGTTATTTTCTTCAATCTGATATTGATTCCTTGTCTAAATATAAGTATGACCTTGACAATCAAATTCGAGAACTAAGGTTTGATTTTTTTAATAAATCATTTGAAATCCTGATGAAAAGACAAGCTTTGGCCCAACGTCATTTTGAAGACTTGATAAAACAACCGTTGGACCTTAGTACAAAGGATTCTATCGTCTTGGAATATGACAAAATACCCTTTCCTCAAGATGAAAAAGCACTGAAAGAGCGGTGGAAAAAATTTTTAAAATATTCCATTCTCACAGATATAGCACAACAAATGGAGGCTGAGAAAGATTCGGCGAAGAAAAAAACAGATATTGAACTTTATAATTCAGGCGTAAAAACAATAAAAAAGAATTTCTCACAATATTTTGAAAACTTAAATGAACTTACACGTGAAGACTACCTGGCCGTTTATCTCAATACTTTAGCCGAATTATTTGATCCACATACCAATTATTTTAAACCTGCTGACAAAGAACGTTTTGACACAAGCATGTCCGGCTCATTTGAGGGCATTGGAGCCCGTCTGCAAAAAGAAGGAGCCTACACCAAAATTGTAGAGTTGATACCCGGTGGGCCCGCATGGAGAGGAAAAAAACTGGAGGTGGGTGATATCATTTTAAAAGTTCGGCAGGAAAATGAAAATGAACCTGTGGATGTGGTGGGAATGCGTCTTGAAAAAATAGTAAAACTCATTAAAGGCAAGAAAGGAACTACCGTTTATTTGACAGTCAAAAAATTAAATGGAAAAATAGTGGAGATTTCCATTGTGAGGGACAAAGTCATTCTGGAAGAAACCTTTGCGAAATCGCTTATTATTAAAAAAGACAATTTTAAAATCGGATATACGTATCTACCCAAATTTTATCATAATTTCCAATTGGAAAATGACCGCAATTCCGCATCGGACATCAAAAAAGAGTTGGAAAAACTGAAAGAAAACGATGTTTACGGACTTATTTTGGATTTGCGAAACAACGGCGGAGGTTCTTTGAGGGATGTGATTGATATTGCAGGCTATTTTATTAAGAAAGGGCCTGTGGTTCAAGTGCAAAACCGCGACAAAACCCGCAGGGTTTTCAAAGACCCCGATAGTGATATTGTTTGGGAGAAACCTGTGGTGGTCTTAGTAAATGAAATGTCTGCCTCGGCATCCGAAATTTTAGCTGCCGCATTGCAAGACTATAAAAGAGCTATCATCATTGGCGGCAAACAAACCTATGGTAAAGGGACGGTACAAAAATTTGTAGACCTGTCTCAAATCAGCCGGAGGAATGATTTGGGAGATCTGGGTTCACTTAAATGGACCACGCAGAAATTTTTCAGAATAAACGGGAGTTCCACACAAAAAAAAGGAGTTCAATCGGATATTGATCTACCCGATAAATACCGGTATATTAAATTCGGTGAAAAAGATCAGCCCAATGCCCTGCCCTTTTCAACTATTGATCCTGCGGAATATACCATTTGGAACGGCTATGAAAATTATAATGAGACCATTGAAAAAATAAAACAAATCACCGATACTATGACCATTTTCAAAAATATCACGCTTCTTGCCAAATGGTTTAAAGCCAATAGTGAACGACATATTTACCCATTAAACAAAAAAGATTTTTTGGCTTTTGTTGAGAAAAATAACAATCAAGCCGATTATTTGGACAGCATCACACAATATGAAAACCATCTTGTTTTTTCGGCCTTGCCTCAAGATACGATCAACAAACAAAATGATACAATTTTCAAGGAAAAACAAAAACGGTGGATTGAAGAACTGAAAAAAGATCCGTATTTAAGCATAGCCGTTGAGACGGTTAAAAATCTAAAACTGCGGAAATGAGAATTTCAATCATAAACGTAATAATTTTTTCTATTATTTTTTTATCTAACGGATGTAAAAAAAACGCTATAAAAAATCCTTATTTGGAAGAAATTTCCTTCCGCGTAGAAATTAACCTGGATTTACCTCAATATGAAAGTCTTCAATATGCGGGTTCGGCCATTTATATTCCAAACGGTGGCATCAAAGGCGTTTTTCTCATTAACAACGGAAGTACCATTTTGGCCTTTGAAGCGTCGGATCCCAATCATTACCCAAATGATTGCTCCAAAATGACATTAAACGGTTTGACTTGTACATGTTCTTGTGAACAAAATAAATATTCGCTAAGCACAGGGCAACCCATAACCGACGGACTTTCTTATTCCATGAAACCTTATCATATTTCAAGAAATGGAAATATTCTGAGCATTTACAATTAAAAAAAGCCGTCCTCTACATTTGAGAACGGCTTTATTCAAATATTTATGTATGTTTCTTACTTTATCCAGTAGGTTACGTTCACACTCAAAACATTGTGTTTGAGTTGTAAATCGTCCGGATTAAAATTGGGTTCTTGACTGAAATCGGGTGTAATATTATTAAACCCTTGTTCATACTGAACTTGAATATTAAACTTATCCAATTTAAAACCAAGTCCGAGTGTTAATCCAAAGTCAAAAGACTTAAAATAGTCGGGAACAAAACCGGTTATGTCATCCGGTAAATCTTGATTTACCGAACCTCCGCTTACGGGTTGCAGATCAGTGTTATCACTAAAATCAAATGTAGTATTATCACTTAATGTCCCTTCCACATCAATATTTTCAACTCCACCGAGTGCATAGCTTAAATAAGGCCCGGCGATTAACTCAAACCCTCCCAAATCATATCCAAAATGGATAGGCATCTCTAAATACCGATAAATAACACTCCAGTTTCCTTTGATATCTTTAATATCGTTGAACTTTTTCTTAAAACCATCCAAATCCACATTAAAACCTTTGTTTATATATTCTAAGCCGGTTTTGAAAAAGAAAGCATCAAATAAATCAATTTTAGTATCCACACCCACACGCCAATTCATTTTTTCAGCCGTAGGAATGTCATAGTCATCCAAATCAGTATCTCTAACATCAATATTCACATTGGTTGCCGTGAGTCCACCTTTTACACCAATATGAACCCTGTCCCAAAAGGCTTTGGCTGCCGCACTTTTCACAACGGATTCTTGCGCAAATGATACAGTCAATCCTGCAATTAAAATCAAAATAAATAATTTTACTTTTTTCATAATATAAATTTTTAAGATTAAGATACAATGTAAATCTCAAATTTCATGCCGCCAAAATGGTTATTATTTTGGAATTGTTCTGAATTTTTATAAAAACCACTTTTCATTCTATGAATGGATAGTTTCATCTTTTAAAATACAATTGTAAAATTTTTATATTTGAGATGACAAAAAACACAGGTATGATTGAAACTTTATCCGGTGATATTTTAAAAGCCATACCTATTGGGATTGTTCTGAGTTTTTTGATAGGTCCGGTTTTTTTTGTTCTGTTGGAAACAAGTGCCACCAAAGGAGGACGTGCCGCACTTGTTTTGGATTTGGGAGTTGTTTTAGCAGATGTGGTTTTTATTTTAATTGCTTGGTTCAGTAGTTATCAACTTCTCAATCAATTGACACACCATCCCGCCCTTTATATTTTTGGCGGTATGATTATGGCTTTTTACGGATTCATCACGGTGATTAAAAAACCCAAACCCGAAAGTCTGGAAAACCAAACCGAATTGGAATTGCCCAAAAATAATTATTTGGCATTATTTGCCAAGGGCTTTCTACTTAATTTCATTAATATTGGCGTTTTGGTATTTTGGTTGGCTATGATTATTATTTTTGCCCCCGGTTTGAAAATGAATCCCTTGCGGATTGCAGTTTTTTTCGGGACCATTATGTTGTCTTATTTGAGTATTGATATTATAAAAATATTCCTTGCCAAACGGTTGAAAAAAAACCTCACGCCTTCCAAAATAATCAGAATAAAGAAATTGATTGGTGTAATATTGTTAATTGGTGGTTTTTATTTGATTTTTGAAGG
>JALVDN010000359.1 GCA_027008965.1 Flavobacteriales bacterium
AATGGCGTAGTAGGTGTTCCGGCGTTTAATCAGATCAAGAAGTTTCATTCCGGAGAATTTACGCACTACCGGTTCCAGATTTCCGGGCATAAGAATGTAGGCGGTTTGCGTGGAACTATCAAAGGCAGCCCAATGTTCTTTCCCATTTAAATAATACAATTGAATACGGTCATATTCTCCTTCGGGAAGAGATAGGGGTTTGCCATTATAATAAAGTTTTTTTCCATCAGTGGTGAAACGATTCCTGTTAGTAAACCTAGCTTGTGTGAGGTTTTTTTCGTCCGGATAAGGGAAAGTTATTTTTCCGTCGGTTGAAATACTTATGATTTTGCCATCAGTTGTGAGCGCAGTAAATTTGTTTTGATGTTTAAACCACTGACCTGTTTTAAGCTGAATTTTATCTTTGATGCGAATGCGTGGGTTCCCTCGCCTATCTATAATATGCAAGGTTCCGTCGATTTGTTGCAGAAGGATGTAATCTTTGGTGCCGATGCGTATGTGTTGTGGAGCATGCTGCAATTTTCCGGTCAGCTTGGGACTTTTGAAATCTTTGATGATTTTTCCTTCAATGTTATATAAAACAACTTTATCTTCAAGCGGAACAGCTATTCGGTAGTTTTTGTTTTTATCATAGTCAAATACGGCTACTGGAGCGGAGATGTTTAAATCTACCGGAAAGGGTGATATGTGGTTGCCGAGAATATCTGTCAAATAAAGTGCAGTAGGTGTTGAAAAAACAAATTGGCGTTTCCGGTTTTTGAACATATCCACTTGGAAAATGTCACTGTTTATTGAGGTATCGAGAGATTTACTCCAACGTTTGTTTCCTAGCGCATCCGTTAGTTTCAAACGTTTTACATGGTCTTGAAAAAGTATTTCATACTTACCTGTACGGTGGTTGAAAATCCATCGGGGTTCCAAAATAAATTCACCGGAAATTTTCCGGGTCAAATAAGTTTTATAAGAAATGGATGTTTTTTCAGATTGATTTATTTTTCCGTTTGTTCCCTTAATTTTTTGGGGTGTATGTTCTTGAATAACTCCATTTAAGAAATATTTTTCGGTTGCCCGTGCAAAATACAAGGTCCCTTGATGATAGGAAATAATATGGTTATCATCACCTGCCATTTCATGAATTTGTTGAAATGATTTACGTACCATCAAAACCTTGTCTTGCCATATTTGATTTGCAACTTTTTTAATAAAATCCGGAGATTGTGCCCAAATAACCAAAGATCCGACTACTCCTACATAAGGATAGGAAATTTTAGGTACAAGTGGATAAAATATGCGAGATAAATAAGATGAATCGGTGTTTTTGTAGATGATCATTTGATTTTGTTGATCCATTTTTTGCAGACGGTCTGTCCAAGTGGTCGGTTCCTCTGAAAATAGTCCCACGGCATAGTTTTCAGTTGCCCGGGCAAATGCGATGGATTTTAGTGATTTTAAAAATCCGGGATGGGTGTCATCCCTGTATCCGGCCATGGTTTTGAATTCTTTCCATTGTTTTTGAAAAACGGGAAAAGAATTAAACTTGAGCGTCAGGAAAGATTCGGTCTCTTGAGTCAGATAAAAAGCCGGATGGAAGGATGAAGGTTCCACCCTGTTGAAGACAGAAGATAAATCGGCAAGTGTGTCGGCCGGGAATGAAATGCCGGAGTATAAGGGTGTGGATGGTATTTCTTTATCCCAAACATAAACCGAGCCGCTTTTTCTGAAAAGCCATGCAGGATGAAAGGCATAAAATTTTTCATAGGGGATATGCTCGGGTATGATATACCAGTGTATTAAAGCATCGGCATTGCAGGCGTGATAATATTTTTCCGCTTTTTCTTTGGGGATGAGATATTGATTTGTTTTGGAAGCAAAATCATTTAATAACATCGTATCATTGGAAATGAACAGAAGATGTTTTTTTAGTATGGATACATATGATGTTGGGATATTTATTTTTTGGGTTGTATCGGGATGATGGTACACGGCTATGAACCTAACATTTTGGTCGGGAGATATAAGGAAATTAACAATGCCGTTTAGGTGGCCCAATTGCTGAAATAATTTCCTGTCGTTAGAAGAAAGAATAAATCCGGTCCAAGCATCGGGATGTGAAGCCCATTCACTGCCCGGTGATGCAAGCAAAACATAACCGGCATTTTTATGAACAAAATACTGCAATTCGGGGTTTTTTTCTTGGGTTTTACAAGAAAAAAACATCAAAAACCAACCTAGCCAGATAAAATGATTTATTTTCGGGACAACCATAGCAAGGGATTTAATTTTGTCCGGTTTTTATAGATTTTAAATTTCAAAACACTTATATTGGTCATGGGATCTTTGGCAACAATTCCTAACAATTGCCCGCGCTTTATTTTTTGACCTTTTTTTACGGAAATTTTTTTCAAATTTCCATAAATAGTGATATAATTTCCATGGCGAACATAGACACTTTGATTGGCTCCGGGGATAAGTTGTATCATCATCACTTCGCCATCAAATACGGCTTTGACCGGTTCGTCGTCCGGCGTGTTGATGTGAATACCCGAGCTGGTGATTTTGATATTTTTATATACGGGATGAGGTTGTGTTCCAAACCTACGGGAAACATAACCTCTTTTTACGGGCCACGGGAGCCGGCCCTTATTGGCGGAAAATTGTCCCGCTAATTTTTTACCTTCAGGGGTCAGCACAAAAACCGATTTATTGCGAGAACCTTTGGCACGGTTGGTTTTGGCAATTTCTTTGGCAATGATTTTTTCTATCAGCCGGTCTATTTTTCGCAGTTGACGTTCTTTTTCTTTGATTTGGCGTATATAGGCGGTTTTTTGTTTCCTTAATTTTTCCAGCACTTTTTGTTGTTCCTTTTGTTGGAGGGCCAACTCTTTTTCTTCATCTTTCAAGTTAGTCAATACTTGAGCCTTTTGGTTTTTTTTGATTTCCAATCTTTTTTGAGCTTGCTTTAGTTCTGCTTTTTTTTGTTTGATTTCTTCGGCTTGTTTTTTAAGATAGGATGAATATTCTTTGATATAACGCAATCGTCTCCAAACTTGCGTAAAGCTCTCGGCAGAAAGTATAAAATAAATCAATTTTTCATTAGATCGGTATTTATAAGCTTTTCTAACGGCTCCGGCATATTCCTTTTTGAGCTGAAGCAATTCGTTTTCAAGGCGGGCTATGGAATCTTGTTTGTGTTGTATTTGTTTGTTGAGAAGTCTGATTTCATAATTTAAATTACGTATGATTTGACGTTTTAGTTTGATTTTCCTGTTCAATAAATTGTAAATACTCAATTCATTGGCTTCTCCTTTTTTTAATTGTTCCAGTTGCTTGGAAATTTCCCTGATTTCTTTCCTGACAGAAGCTCTTTTACGCTCTAATGCCTGACGGTTTTGAGCTGTAGCAAATGCGATAAAAAATAAAACTGATAAAACCGAAATGTGAAATTTGAATTTCAAAATATTTTTTTGTTTTCCGGCATAAAGTTATGAAGAATTACCACAAGTCCAGTTTCAATTGTTCTATATTCGGATGAAAACTTTTACGGTGATAATGACATACCCCATATTTTCTAATGGCCTCTTTATGTTGCGGTGTTGCATACCCCTTGTTTTGATGCCATGCATAGTGTGGAAATCTGTTATGAATGGTTTTCATGAAATCATCTCTAAAAGTTTTGGCTAATACGGAGGCGGCGGCTATAGACATAAATTTTTCATCGCCATTAATGACCGTTTGAAAAGGAATATCTTCAAAAGGTTTAAAACGATTTCCGTCAACAATAATGAATTCCGGGCGAACGGGTAGATATTTCAATGCTTTGTGCATGGCCAATATGGAAGCATTCAAAATATTCAACCGGTCAATTTCATATTGTGAAACAAAGGACACTCTCCAAGCCAAAGCTTTTTTAATGATAAATTCCCGCAATTGATAACGCACAGGCTCCGTTAGTTTTTTGCTGTCATTGAGTAGCGGATGTCTGAAGCGCGGAGGTAAAATAACGGCGGCGGCCACTACCGGACCCGACAAGGCTCCTCTTCCCGCTTCATCCGTTCCCGCCTCCAAAATATATTTTGAAAATCTACGTTTTAATTTTGCCATGTATTTAATATTTGACAGCCCGTTTTGACGTAAATGTTAAAAATTTGTTACCTTGCATTGAAAGTAATATTTTAGTCTCGTAATATGTAAAAACAAATTTACATGAAAAAAAATATCATCCGATACATATTTTTATTGCTTATAAGTTTTTTTGTCTTCCAACTGAAGGCGCAATCCAATACCATTTGTACACTTCTTGAAACTGAAACGCCTGATACGGTAACTTGCCTCAATCCATGTGTAACGCTTCGGGCCAATGTGATGCAAGGCTTGGAAATCGATCCGACTACATCCACCTACAGAATAGAACAAAACACCTCCTGTCCACTTCCGCCGGTCACCTCGGGAACGCCTACCACTATCTCAACAGATGATGATTGGTCCAGTTTAATTACCTTACCTTTTACTTTTTATTTTTTCGGCCAACCTTATACCGAGTTAATTATTGGAGACAATGGTGTAGTATCTTTTGAAACCAACAGGCCTTCTAATCCAGAACAACAACCGGGCGGTTTTTGTGAATGGAGCTTTTCCGCTTCCGCTCCCAGTCCGAGTTTATTCCGCAATACTATTTTCGGAGCATATCACGATTTATTGTTACCAGCAGGAGGAACCATCTCCTACTATGTGTCGGGAACTGCACCTCAAAGGATTTTTGTTATCAACTTTGATAATGTTGCGCATTTTTCATGTACTTCACTGCACACAACACAACGGATTTTGTTATATGAAACCCTTAATGTGATTGATGTTCAAATCATTGATAAGCCCGTTTGTTCAAACTGGAATGGCGGGCGTGCACTCATCGCTATACAAGATGAAACGGGTACACAAGCCTATGTGCCTCCGGGAAGAAATACGGGCGCCTGGGGGGCCGCCAATGAACTTTGGCGTTTTATACCCGATGGTCCCGCTACCAGACCTTACACCATCACCTGGTATGACATGTCTAATAATGTTTTGGGAACCGGTGATGCGCTTCAAGTATGTCCCACCACAACCACATCATATCGTGTTGACTTGGAGTTTGATGTGGGTGTACAACATTATGTTATTTCTGATACTGTTACTGTAAATGTTGATTTATCACATGACACTGTTGACCTCGGACCCGATCAACAAATGTGTATAGGAGATAGCGTTACATTGGATGCAACAACAACGGATGCAACTGCTTATCAATGGTTCTTGAATGGAACACCCATTGCCGGGGCCACACAACCGACTTACACCGTAACTTCTGCAGGAACATACAGTGTAGATGTAGAAATTGGTATTTGTTCTACATCTGATACTATTGTATTTACTTATTACGATTATCCTCAAATTGATCTAGGACCCGATATTGTTGAGTGTGACGGGAATGTAGTTACTTTGGATGCAACACCTTCCAACCAAACCGGAAGTGAAACCTATCAATGGGAAAAAGATAACCAGGTTATAGCCGGAGCTACGTCTCCTACTTTAGATGTTACTGAAACAGGCACTTATACCGTTACTGTATCTAATAATGTATGTTCAAATACAGACACTATATACGTTTATTTTGAACCTCGTCCAAATTTAGAATTGGGACCTGACCAAATCTATTGCTCTTATGAAACGGCCACGGTTTCTTCTAACATTAGCAATGCCGATAGTTACGAGTGGCAAATAAACGGATCAATTGTCAACACCACGGATACACAAATACAATTCTCCGGAACTGGAGATTATGATGTGGAATTGACGATTGTAAAAGGCCCTTGTACCGTAACAGACAGCTTGCATGTTAAAATACTAGACCCCATCAGTATAATTTCCAATCCTATTATATATGGTGAATTGGAAGTGAATGCTTCAGGCGGTCTTCCTCCATACATGTATGCACTCAACAATGGCGATTATCAAACGGAAAATCATTTCACCGAATTGCCCGACGGAGATTATATCGTAAATGTAAAAGACGCTCATGAATGTGAAGGTGATACCCTGGTCCATGTCACTAATTTGATTGTTCCTCCTTACATGACCCCCAATGAAGACGGACGACATGACGTATGGCGTATTACCAATTCCGAATACACGCCCGAAGCGGTTCTTAGAATCTTTGACAGGCTGGGAAGACTGCTGTATGTGATGAATACCAAACCACAAGAATTTTGGGACGGAACTTTCAATGGTCAGCCTGTACCTTCGGATGATTATTGGTATGAATTGATACTGCCCAACGGCAGGGTATACCGCGGACATTTTGCCGTTATACGTAATTAGTGAGATTTATTTTTTCTTGGCTACACGTGAAGCCAAATAAGACGAGAGTGTAGCCAAAAATATCAAGGTGAATATTACCGCCAGAAGGTTTTTAATGGTAATCTCAACCGGATAAACAAGTTGTGTTCCGGGCACTACCAATAATCCGAATTTTTTTTGAATAAATACAATCAAAATACCTAAGATTAAACCAATCATTCCACTCAATAAAATCAAACCCATCCCGTATTCAAAAAATATTTTCCTGATTTTGTTTGTCTCCATCCCCATGCCCGATAAAACAAATCTGTCTTTTTCTTTTCTTAAAATCAAAATCACAATGGCACCAATGATATTAAATACCGATATTATAAGTATAAGTGTTCCGACAAAATAAGTGGCTATATTTTCCGTGTTCAACATTTTAAACAAGGCTTTATTCAACTCTTTTTTATCCTTGATCATCACCTCAGGAAAAATTTTTTTTATGGCACTTCTCACTTGCTTTTCATTTACATTTCTCTCTAACAAAACATCAATAAAAGAATATTCAGTCCCTTTTATTCCCAACAACTTTGAGACTAGCGCCCGGGATGAGAAAATGTATTTTTTTTCAAAATCCGAAGTGGTAAAATATATTCCGCTAACCACCGTATTCATAGAGCGAAAATTTCCGGTTGTCCATTTCCTTCCACTTACCCTGGGAACACTCAAAACAAAGGGTGTATTCAAATCGCCGGGAACCACCGATAATTTATTGGCTAAATAATTTCCAATTACAACCTCATGCAGGGACGGATCAAACCATTCACCCGAAATAAGAACCGAGTCGGGGGGCATGATTTGCTTGTAATGATCATCCACTCCTCTCAATAATACAATGGCTTGTTTGTCACCATATCGGACAAAAACCTTTTCTTCGATGACAGGCGCTATTAGTTTAACACCT
>JALVDN010000360.1 GCA_027008965.1 Flavobacteriales bacterium
AGTGTTTCAAACCCCAACAAAGGTGCCGATACCATCCGTCATCAAGCATATTTGACCACATCCGGAAAACGCTATCAAACACTCAAACGTTTGACGGATATGCACCCGGAAATGTATGGTATCATTTTTTGTCGCACCCGGAGAGACACTAAAACTATCGCATCCAAACTGTCGCAGGACGGTTACAATGCCGATGCCTTGCACGGAGATTTATCCCAAAACCAACGTGATGACGTGATGAGAAAATTCAGGAAGAAACAAATCCAATTGCTTGTGGCAACAGACGTGGCCGCCCGCGGAATTGACATCCATAATCTCACGCATATTATACATTATCACCTACCCGATCAAACTGAATATTATACACACCGTAGCGGGAGAACGGGTCGAGCAGGAAATGATGGTATATCCATGGCACTTATCACCACCCGTGACAAACGTAAATTGAAAGAAATTGAACGGATTTCACACATCAAGTTTCAATCGCATGATGTTCCCGGCGCCAAAGAAATATTGACAACGCAAATAATGAATTTTGCCGGAAAAGTGAAAAATACGGACACTTCCCATAAAATCAGCGATTCTTTGATGAATCAACTGAATGAAACGTTTAAGGGATTGAGCCGTGAAGAAATTATCATACATTTTATTGCCGAGAAATTTCAACGCATCTTGCAAGACGAAAACAAGGAACAAAAGACAGATTTCAAAGAAAAATATAATCAAAGGAAGTCATCGGAAGATGATAATATGCAGCGTTTATTCTTGAATATTGGTAAGAGAGACAAACTCACTCCGCTAAAATTGATAGGTATTATCAACAATGCTTTGGACTCGGGAGATGCGGAAATAGGGAAAATTGAAATTCTGAATAACTTTTCTTTCTTTCAAATTGAAAAACAATTGGCTGATGAATTGATAAAGCAAATAAACGGAAACTATCATAACAACAGACAAATGGTGGTGGACAAAGCCAATGCAAGGCCTTCATATGCCGGAAAACGCAAAAGCAAACGAATGTATGCTTAATCTGTAATCAAAATCAAAAACTGACGGGTTCCTTTAAGGGCCCGTTTTTTTGATTTATCTTTGCCAAAAATTTAAATGAAAACCAAGTTGAGTGTCAACATCAATAAAATTGCCACGCTTAGGAATGCTCGCGGTGGAAATTTTCCGGACCCCATTCTTTTTGCTCAAAAAATTCAAGATTTCGGAGCGGATGGCGTCACGGTTCATCCCCGACCGGATGAAAGGCATATTCGCTATGAGGATGTGCGGAAACTCCGGCCTGTAGTATGGACTGAATTCAACGTGGAAGGAAATCCCATTCCCAAATTCATTGATTTGGTGTTGGAAGTGAAACCCGAACAAGTGACTTTGGTCCCCGACGACCCGCATCAAATCACTTCCGATCACGGTTGGGATACTATTAGACACAAAGATTTTTTAAGGGAAGTCATAAATGAATTCAAAAAACACGGCATTCGCACATCCATTTTTGTAGATCCTGTTTTGAAAATGGTTGAAGGTGCCGTTGAAACCGGAACCGACCGCATTGAATTATATACCGAAAACTATGCACGCGGTTTTGCCGAAGGTCGTTTGGATGTAGTCAAACCTTATTCCGAGGCCGCCGAATTGGCGCACGCTTTGGGTTTGGAAATCAATGCCGGGCACGATTTGAATTTAGAGAATATTTCTTTTTTTCTGGAAAACGTACCACACGTTAAAGAAGTATCCATCGGTCATGCACTGATTGTGGAA
>JALVDN010000361.1 GCA_027008965.1 Flavobacteriales bacterium
GAACCGGTTGATATAAAAAACGATTCCAATATTTTTTTGGGGATTTTGCTAATCACAATAGGCATGATTCTTTTATTGGATAAATTTTTCATGTGGATTAGCTGGAAAAAACTATGGCCCGTGATATTGATTATCATCGGTGTTTATATCATCTACGACCAACTGAAAGAAAATCAAGGAAAAAGTAATGAAAACCTCACTGAAGATGAAACACAAACAGAAGAAACAAAAAACAATGAGCCTTCCGATTTAAACGATAAAAACCTACCATCATGAGAAACAACAGCAATTTATATTTGGGGATACTATTTATTATTTTAGGTGGTTTATTATTACTTAAAAATTTAAATTTCATAGATGTTCATTTCAACCGCATTTGGGATTTGTGGCCTTTTATTCTCATTCTTTGGGGATTGAAATATTTGCCCATGAAAGCCGCAGTAAGAACAGGCGTAAACGTATTATTGCTTCTTTTATTCTTCCTGCTTTTACTTATTCCGGAAAGTACATATTTAGGTAAATATATGGAAAGTAACGCAGGGGCCGGAAATTGGAAGATGATTCATGTGAACATGTCCGATGACGAAGAAGACAATGTTATAACTGAAGGGAATGATTATTATTTTGTAGCCGATTTACCTGAAGGAGTAAAAGAAGGTCAATTGTCACTCGGATTAGGTGCGATAGATATGGAAATTGGAGAACCCACATCCAAACTATTTGAATTTACGGCTGAAGACTATCCTTTTCCTCTCATGCATCAAGTCAAGGTTTCAGAAGACATAGCCCGAATCAAAATTCAAAATACAGGTAGTGTTGTATCTTTAAACGGAAACCATAACGGTGACGCAGAACTTCATTTAAACCCCGATTTGGACTGGTCATTGGAAATTGAAACGGGAGCTTCAAGTATGAACTTGGATCTAACTCCATATAAAGTTAAAAAAATAAAAATGGCAAGCGGCGCTTCGGAAACTGAAATTTTTTTGGGAGACAAATCCGGAACAACCCGGGTTGAAATTGCAGGAGGAGCCATGGATTTAACCATTCATATCCCCAAAAACGTGGGCGTGGAACTTAAAAAGAAAGCGGTTTTTTCTTTTACTAAGTATGAGGGGTTCAAAAAAGTGAATAAAAATCTATACCGCACTGAAAACTTTGATAATGTATCCAAGAAAATATACATTGAGATTGAATCGGCATTAAGTAATTTGGATATCAAACGCTATTGATGATTTTTATTTTTCATAAAATGGTAGAGGGATTTGGCATTGGTGAGAGGCACAGGACTCATTATTTGAATAATCATATTTTCCAAAAAAGCCAACCCCATCCATAATACAACCGGGACAAATAGCAATAATTCAAAACCTTCATAAAACAACCAAAACACAAACAAAGTCAATAATACGGCTCCTATTTTCCAGGAATAAAGATGCAATGAAGAAATTTTTCCGAATCTAATCAGGGCATACACATCAGGGAAAATCATAAAAAAAACAAGAAGGTAGAAAAAAATACTCCATGAACCGAATTCATCCAATTTCAATGAGAAAATACCATAGATTGCCGCAATGTAAAGCAAAAAATCCGCTGTGGAATCCAATTTGGCACCCAATTGGGTTTTCATATTCCAGGTCCGGGCAATAAATCCGTCCAAGGCGTCGGTTAAGGCAGCAAATATCAGAAGATAAAAAAACGCTTTTTCGTTTCCTTCCCAAGCCAAATAAATAAGAACGGGAACACTTAAAATGCGGATAAAGGAAAGAATATTCGGAAGATTAACCGCTTGAGGATTCATAAAAACACGATTTTTTGAATAATGTTTTCCCCCAGATTTTCATTCAATAAGTTTATGATTTTATCTTTACCACGATTGAGTTCTTCTCTCAGGGCTGCCGAGCTGAGATAAACATATAATGTACCGTTTTTATATTTGATTTCTTGAGTATAGGGCATAATGGTTTCCCCCATCAAATCCTTCCACAATTCATAAATCCGGGTTGCAAGCAAACGTTTTTTATAGGATTGCTTCCGGATGAATTCATCCAAAATTTTCTTGATATTTTCAGTATTTTTTTCACTCATAGGTTAAAAATTTTGGTTTCCTGTTGTAAGGGTGCCAACAATTCACGAATACGGTCAGGGTGTGTGTCCGATATAAATACCTGACCGAAAGTTTTATCTTCCACCCATTTGACAATGCGGCTAACACGGACGGGGTCAAGCTTGTCAAAAATATCGTCAAAAAGCAGGATGGGTGACCGGTTTTTTTCTTTTTTCAACATTTCATATTCAGCCAGTTTCAATGCAATCAAAAAACTTTTTTGTTGCCCTTGACTTCCGAATTTTTTGATGGGATATCCGTTGATCAAAAAAACAAAATCATCTCGATGTATTCCTTGGGTAGTATGTTGTAACAAGCGATCTCTATCCAATGATTCTTTTAATAAATCCTTAAGGTTTTTTTTATCTAGCCCGGTTTGGTATTGAATATCCACATCTTCACTTTGTGATGAAAGCCATGCATATTTTTCTTTGAGAAAAGGAATGAATTTTTTTAAAAAAACCTTCCGTTTTTCATATATCTTTTGTCCTAAAGCGGCCAATTGATCACTATAAACCTCTAATGTGGAATCATCAAAAGTATTATTGAGAGCAAAATATTTCAACAACCGGTTTCGTTGAGACAGAATTTTGTAATAAGCGGTCAAATCAGCCAGGTATTCTTTGTCAAATTGAGAGATGGATTTATCCACGAATTTTCTTCTCACTTCTCCACTTTCACTTATTAAGTCACGGTCATAGGGCGAAATCATCACCACCGGAATCAACCCGATGTGATCTGATAATTTATCATAGGCTTTATTATTTCTAATAAGTTGTTTTTTTTCACCCGATTTATATTTTAACAAAATATTTTCTTCTGTATTTTTATTTTGAAAAAAACCTTTGATGCTGAAAGAGTCTTCTCCATGATGAATAATTTGGGAGAGAGTAAGATGAAAATAAGATTTTCCGAACGCAAGCATGTAAATGGCATCCAACACATTGGTTTTCCCTACACCGTTGTTCCCTGTCAACGCATTGATTCCCAAAGCAAATTCAAAACCCCGGTCTTTGAAATTTTTAAAATTGTGCAGTCTTAATTTCTTAATTATCACTATCCAGCGTCTTTTATTTCTCTTTAAGAAAGTTAATCATTTTTTCAATTACTTCTGCATTTCTAAGAATTCTTGTATGCCCCAATCCTTCCGTAAGATATAATTCACCTTTCGGAAGCGCTTCAACTATTTTTAGGGCTTCGGTGTAGGGCACTTCCCTGTCGGTTTTGTCATGAATAACCAAAACCGGAATGTGTATGTTTTTGGCTTGATAACTACCGTGAAGTTCTTCAACATCCACGCCATAATGATTTTTCATATACTTCAGGTTTTTTTCGGCAATATCAGACTTGAGTCCAAGCATTTCCACAAATCGATAAAAAATATCCGTGATAGAATCGGGAATTCCAACGGTAATCAGTTTCTTTGTTTTTATCCAATCCCTTCCCAAAGTATTAATAGAGGCAATACCTCCCATGCTATGCCCTATAATGCCGTAGAAGGGGCCGAAATGTTTACTTGTTTCCTTGATACTTTCCATGAATTCAAGCATCAGTGTTGACCGGGATTCCGATAAACCGTGCGCCGGTGCATCAAAAGCATATACTTCATATCCGTTTTTCAGCAATGCTTCAATAAGATGATACATCTGGGTGGCACGTCCCGACCATCCGTGAACAAGCAGAATTTTCAGGTTACCTTTCCCCCATTTGTAAACTTTTATGTTTTTGTGTATCCCCGGCACATACAAATCGGTTATGGTTGCCTTTTTCCGCCATTCCAATTCATCTGCTTTAGGCTGATGCCTGAAAGGACGTTTAAAAAGAAAACGCGAAAATTTGGCTGCCAGTTCGGGAGAAATAAATTGCAAGGTTTTTCCTATCCATTTAATAAACGACGGAACTTTGACACTTGGATTCCATTGCGGATTTTTATTTGGTTGTTCTGTCATTCTTCTTTGAAAATTTCATGAATTTTTTTCTCGTCTCCTATCACAAACATGATGTTTCCGGTATTCAAGGGTTCATCGGGATTCATATAACTTTGCATCTTTTCTTCGGTTTTTTTCATAATAACCGAAATCCCGTGTTTTTTTCTCAAATCCAACTCACGAAGCGTTTTACCATGGAATTTGGAGGGCACTTTGACTTCAAAAAAACCGTCTTTACCGGTCAGCATGAATTTTTCTAGAATATGTGGGTGCGTAATTTGTTCAGCCAATTTGTCCGCCGCCCATATTTCGGGTGTAACAATCTCATCGGCTCCAACTTTTCGTAAAATTTGTTCTATAATTCGGTTGTTGGCTTTGCCTATAATATGTTTCACGCCCATATTTTTCATGTGAGTCAATGCAAGAATGACACTTTCCAAAGCACTGCTGATGGCAAGAATGACTACGTTAAATTGGCTGATATCCAATTTCTTCAGAACCTCTTCATCCGTAAAATCCGCTACAATGGCAACCGAAACCGAATCTTTAATCCTGTTTATTGTTTTTTCATCTTTATCAACAGCCAAAACCGTATGACCTTGCTCTTCCAATTTGATGGCAAGTTCAAAACCGAAAGTCCCCAATCCCAATACGGCAATATCTTTTTTTGTCATATTGTAAAGCTATTAAAAAATTTCTTCTTCAGGATATTTGATTTTAGCCTCTTTTTGCCTCATCATCACCGCCAAAGCTAAAGATGCCGGACCAACACGTCCAATAAACATCAATAGTATAATGATCCATTTTCCGGCTTCGTTCAACTCACTTGTTATTCCCAAACTTAGCCCCACGGTTCCCAATGCCGAAATAACTTCAAATAGAACCGGAACAAGCGAAAAATCATTCCATTCCAAAAGCAAAACGGATGCTATACTGATGATAATGAAAAATAAAGTGGCCGTTGCAAAGGCTTTCATGATAAAACGCAACGGAATGGTCCGGTTAAAAACCGTAACAGTTGTCCTCCCTTTCAAGAGTGACCATATGGAATATATCATCACAAATGCATTGGTAGTTTTGATCCCACCACCCGTAGACCCCGGAGAAGCTCCGATAAACATCAAAATAAATAAAAGAAAAACCGATGCATAGGATAAGGAGGACATTTCAATAGTATTAAAACCTGCAGTGCGGGCCGTAACAGATAAAAATAATGCATCAATAACCGGAATATCCCGGCCTTCACTCATTAAAAAAAAGATAAAACCTCCGGCCCATAAAATAATGGAAGTAAGTAGTACTATCTTTGTATGTAAACTGTATTTTTTAAAAAGTTTTTTCTTGGTTGAGATTTCATATAAAACAAAATAACCTAATCCGCCCAGTGCAATAAGTATCATAACCGTTATTTTCACAAGCAAATGGGTTCCTGTCAAACTATTTTCAAATGTAGAGAATCCGGCATTTGCAAAAGCCGACGCAGAATGAAAAAGTGCATGAAACATGGCCCCGCCCGGATCCAGCCCTTGAATTAAAAAACCTATACTCAACAAAATGAAACCTATAAATTCTATCATCCATGTTAAAATAATGATGCGTTTCAAAATAATCCTGGCCTCATATAAATCAAAAGTATGGCTCGTTTGGGCAAATGACAGTTTATATTTGGTGCCAACATTTCGTTTAATAAATAAAAAAAATGAAGTGGTAAGCGTCATGATACCAATAGCACCGGTTTGAAGCAATAATAAGATGGTCAATTGCCCCCAAATATTAAATCCCGTAGTGGAAACCGATGTCAATCCCGTAACACAAACAGCTGAAGTAGAAGTAAAGAATGCATCCGTCCATGAAAGACCGTTTTGATGCTCAATCCACGGAGCCTTGAGCAATATTGCCCCTGAAATAATTAAAATAATAAATGAAAAAACAAGCCATTGCCAGGGATTGAACTTTTTCATGCGGCATAAAATATCAACACAAAGTTAGTGCATTTAAAAAAAAGACCGTCTTTTTACAAGACGGCCTCTTTAAAAAATCTATGGTGAAATCATTAACCCTCAACCAATTTTTTGAATTCCACATCACTCATTTCCTTCAACTCGTTTTCAAATGCAGTGAGTTTTTCTTTTAACATCTCGGAAATTTGTGTAAGTTGATTCATATACTGATCCAACACAGCTTTTTTCTTTCTTTCCGCACTGCTTTTGGATGTAAAAAATCCTCCTTTGGCCTCTTTCTTTCTTTCCAAATACATTTTTTGATAAGTTTCATGCAGCAAAGTATGATATTGTTCAATCTCCTGAAAACTTTCAAGCGATTCAAAAGCTTGTGCAGGTCCGTAATACCATTTTCCGAAAACACAATCCGTTTCCAATAAAGGAACGGCATCTTTATCCAGCTTTATGCCCATATGAATGGCCTTGGCATAAGTCATCCATTTTTTATGGCTGGTTTTAGCTTTTTTGACTTGTTCTAATGCTTCTTTTTTTGTCATAAATGGAATATTTTTGGAGTGCAAATATAAAATTTATTTTAATATTATTGTAACATTTATATCTAAAATTTTTAACGCAATTCAAATTTAAATCTTATATTTATTCCCAATAATAAATAGATGAATAAAATATTATTCTACCTGCTGTATTTACTGATTTCCTTTTCATGTCAATATAATCAAAAAAACAATGATTCACCAAATAAAATAATCAAAGGGAAAGTCATCAAAATAGCCGATGGTGATAGTTTCACCCTTTTAACAGAAAATAAAAAACAAATAAAAATTCGCATGTACGGAATTGACGCTCCCGAAAGAAAACAAGCCTTCTATCAAAAAGCCAAAAACAATCTTGCCCGTTATATTTTTAAAAAAAAGGTGACTATTCAGATAAAATCCACCGATCAATATCAAAGAATAGTTGGTGTGGTTTTTCTCAATGACACATTGAATATCAATTTGCAAATGATTAAAGACGGATATGCTTGGCACTACAAAAAATATTCAACCGATCAAGTCATGGCAAAAGCCGAAAAAGAGGCCAAACAAAACAAATTAGGCCTTTGGAAAGAAAATCACCCTCTTCCTCCTTGGGAATGGCGTAGAATGAAGCGCAAATTAGAAACATTCAATTAAAATATTTTTATTTGGGCGCCTTATGGCGTGCTCCGTTTAAATCTTTTTCGGCTCAAAGCATTTTTGTAAGTTGCCGTGCGGGGTCTCCTCGTCTCCGCGCGG
>JALVDN010000362.1 GCA_027008965.1 Flavobacteriales bacterium
GGCGGTGGCAGGAAGTGGCAAATTGTTTCGTGATCAAAGCGGAACCGGAAACAAATATTGGTACAACTATTGGAGTGCGCCCGTGAATCAAGGCGGAGTTTGGCAAGCACAATATTTGTTGGATGCGCGTCATGTGGATCCCACACAAAACATTGTTTTTGAATATGCCTATACCGGTAGCGGTTCTTCCAATGTAAACGGTACCCAAAATCCGGCACATATCAACGAAGCTTGGATTTATGTTTTTAGAAACGCTCCGGATGGCGATTATAATTCATGGACATACGTAGGCAGTACGGGTAACATTAACCCTGCCGAGGGATATACAATGAAGGGACCGCACATTTTCAATGCCGCCCGGCCCGGATCGGGTTCCAATACCGAATTCAAAGGCTATACATTCTCCGGTAAACCCAATAACGGAACATATTCCATCACCATAGACGACGGAAACGATTATTTAGTAGGTAATCCTTATCCCAGTGCATTGGACGTAAACGATTTTATCAATGAAAATTCGGGTAAGTTTAGCGGTGCATTATATTTTTGGGAACATGTAAACGGGTCATCTCACTATTTGAATGACTATACGGGAGGTTATGCTGTTCGAAATTTGTTAGGAGGAGTACCTGCCAAAGACTGGCAAACACAGTCTACTACGATAGGAACCAAAACGCCGGGACGTTATGTGCCCGTGGCGCAAGGATTTTTTCTTTACAATAATACAGGTTCCACGCAAACCATATCTTTTAACAACACGCAAAGGGATTTTGTGAAGGAAGACGGAAACAATTCCGTATTTATGCGTTCGGGAGGCGGTGATATTGATATCCGCTTGAAATTTGTTGATCCTCGAGGAGGAGCACGTCAACTTCTTTTAGGTGTTCGTGATCAAACCACCTTCGGAAATGATTGGGGATGGGATGCACTTGTTTTTGAGGGTGTGTGGTATGGAGACATGTATTTTGACATTGACGGTAAGCATTATGTCATTCAAGGAATACCTGAAATAACCGAAACCACCCGTATTCCTCTTTATGTGGAATTGACAGAAGACGGTATGGTCTCTTTCGGTTTGTATGATGTGGTTAATGCGCCGTCCGATTTGGAAATCTATTTAGAGGATGCATGGCAAAATACGACTAACAGGTTAGACCTTGGTAATGACTATTCCATGTTTCTTAACAGAGGTCAATATTCCGGAAGATTTTTCCTCACTTTTTCCAGATCCACTACAAAAGTTGATGAAGTTCAACTTACGGGAGTGAATGTAAATCACCATAATGATGCATTGATTATTTTTAATCACAATGGATTGCATGTTGATAAAGTGAGGATATTTAACTTGGCCGGTCAGTTGGTTTATGATTATCATCCCGGTACGAAAGACAATAAAATTATTCTGCCGGCCAAATTGAGTGTGGGAACTTATATTGCTGAAATCACTTCGGATCGTAAAACTTCACGAATAAAATTTATTGTCGATTGAAATAATGTCTTTTTAAAAAAAGGTATATCAATCCCGTGAGTATAATGATCGCACTGATAAGTGTGATGGGAAATAGTTGTCCATACCAGTTCCGGGGTTGAAACCATGCATTTAAACCCCAAAAAATAACATGGAGTAGTAATAACATCAACAGTAGCCCGATTTTCTTAAAATATAACGAACCTCCGGGTTGAATTTCACCTTTTTTTATAGAAAAAAATAATTTTATCAAGTAAAAATAAGCCAATAACCCCCCAAAAACACTTCCA
>JALVDN010000363.1 GCA_027008965.1 Flavobacteriales bacterium
GTTTTATATTCCCGCCGGCACCGTACATGCCATCGGCAAAGGAGTGCTCCTGGCAGAAATTCAACAAAGTTCCGATATCACCTATCGTATTTTTGATTGGAACCGTCCCGGACTGGATGGCAAACCCCGGGAACTGCACACACAACAGGCCTTGGAAGTAATAAACATTGATGCAAAACCTCATAAAGTGGATGATAATGTCTTAAAAACCCCGTATTTCCATGTTGAAAATCTTCATCTTTCAAAAAATGTAAATTTCCCCAAACATCACCATTTTACAATCTATATGAATAACCATCCCGGAGGAACATTTGAAATCAATGGTAAAAAACTCGATTTCGGCCAAACTTTATTCGTCCCGGCAGGGATAGATATAAAAATAAAAACACTAAAACCCGGAATTTTAACCCGCATTTCTCCCGAATGATTTATCTTTGAACAAAACCTTATCATTATGCCCGGACTGAGCTTTCTTCTACTGGTAATCATTCTCATCAATGCCGCTTTCACCTACAAAGGACTGGAAGACTATTCTTTTTTTGAAAAATATAAATTCAGTGTGGCGGGAATCCAAAGCGGAGAATACTATCGTTTCATCACAGGCGCTTTTCTTCATGCAGGTTGGGGACACTTTTTGTTTAACATGATTACACTTTATTTCTTTTTCGGTCCGGTTCAGATGTTTCTTGGAACTTTCGGGGTTTTGCTTGTTTATTTCGGTGGATTAATCGGAGGGAATATGTTGGCCTACTATTTCCACAAAAACGATCCTTGGTATACTGCAGTGGGTAACTCCGGTGCCGTGAATGCCATCGTATTCTCGGCTATCATCATCAATCCTTCCATGAGCATCATCATCCTCCCTATTCCCATTCCCATTCCGGCCTATATTTATGCCGTCGGTTATTTGCTTTATTCCACTTTCGGTATGGACCGCCAAATAGGAAATATAGGCCACGAAGCTCACTTTGGAGGTGCCGCCGCGGGTTTGGTGCTCACATGGATTTTACTCCCCGAACTGCTTTCGGCAAGATTGTTGCTCAATCTGGTGATGAGTGCTGTTATTATTGGTGGCATGATATACGTAAAATCTAACCGTTCATGAAAAATATTTTTTCCGCTTCAACCGTTTGGTTGGCCGCTTTTCTTTTTATTCTCTTTCATTCAACTTCCGGGGCGCAAACAAATGACCGGATACTCGAAGCATTCATTTCCGATAGTGACCTTCAAGGAGCCATTGTAGGCATTCATATCACTGAACTTGAAACCGGAAAGGAAATACAAGCCCTTCAAAAAAATAAACTTTTCATTCCCGCCTCCACCCTCAAAACAATTTATGTTTTTGAAACCCTTGATAAATATGGCGAAAACTTCAGGTATGAAACCGCTTTGAGCATCTCCGGACATATTAAAAACAACATTCTTTGGGGCGATGTAGTCATCCAAGCTTCGGGCGACCCTTCCCTCGGCGGAAAAAGAGCCGGTGAAGATTTTCGTGATTTTATGGACAGTATTGTTTCAATTTTAAAAACCAATCATATCACCCGCATCAAAGGAAATCTCATCATGCAACTTCCTGCCGACATCTATCCCGCCCACGGAAGTTGGCCCATTGAAGACCTTGGCAACTACTACGGTTCCGGCGCCTGGGGTTTCAATTTCAACGACAATACCTACTATATCCACCTCCAACAAAAACCTTTGCCCGGACAAAAAGTAGATATAAAACGAACCGAACCCGCCATTCCCGGTTTAGT
>JALVDN010000364.1 GCA_027008965.1 Flavobacteriales bacterium
AAGAAATTATGAGTGAACAAGCAGAAAACGTGAAGATATTGATTTTAGGGTCGGGGCCGGCAGGTTACACGGCCGGATTGTATGCTTCCCGTGCAGGATACAAGCCTGTTTTGTATACCGGAATGGAAATGGGGGGACAACTCACCACCACCACCGATGTGGAAAATTATCCGGGATTCCCGGAAGGCATTCAAGGTCCCGAACTCATGGAGCGCATGCGCAAACAAGCCGAACGTTTCGGTACGGAAATCCGTTTCGGATTGGCTACGGCAGTGGAATTCAGTAAAGAAAAAGGTGGTAAACATAAAGTGATTATTGACAATAAAAAAGAGATTTTGGCCGACGTGGTGATTATTGCCACGGGTGCTTCCGCTATGTATTTGGGGTTGGAGAGTGAGCAACGTTTGCGAGGAGGAGGAGTTTCGGCATGTGCCACCTGCGACGGATTTTTCTACAAAGATCAACGTGTTGCGGTTGTAGGCGGTGGAGATACGGCAGCAGAAGAAGCATTGTATCTTTCCAATATTGCTAAAGATGTAAAATTGTTGGTGCGTAGAGATCAAATGCGTGCTTCCAAAATTATGCAAGAACGTGTTTTGAATAAGAAAAACATTGAAGTGCTTTGGAATACGGAGGTGAAAGAAGTGCTGGGTGATAAAGTGGTGGAAGGAATCAAGGTGGTGAACAATAAAACCGGTGAAGAAAAAGACATTCCATTGGAAGGATTGTTTATTGCGATTGGTCATAAACCCAACACGGATATTTTCAAAGGCCAAATAGATATGGATGAGAGAGGTTATATTATCACCAAAGGCAAAACCACACATACAAACGTTCCCGGTGTTTTTGCGGCGGGCGATGTACAAGATCCGCACTACCAACAAGCCGTTACGGCCGCAGGAACCGGAAGTATGGCGGCCATTGATGCCGAACAGTATTTGAGTGAATTGGAAGGATAAAAATCAAAATTTATAGTTTCATGAAAAGGTCATTCGTAGGAATGGCCTTTTTTTGTTGACATATTGCGCCGGCGGGCGCAGCGATATCCTTGCGAAGGCGAAAGCGAGTTTTTGTGTGGTTGAGGAGGCTCCGAAGAAGTGAGGAGACCCCGCAAACCACCCTACAAAAACAGCTTGAGCCGAGCAAGATTTAAGCGGAGCACGCCATAAGGCGCCCTAAAAAACAAGAAGCTAAAATTTTTTATCCGGTTGAGATTGTGTATTTTTGTGGTGAGCTGTTGAATTTTATGAAAAAAAACGAAGACATCATCAAGCATGCCTTGGAAGTAATCCGGACGGAAAAAGAAGGCTTGGCCGGCTTGGAAAAATTTATTGACGAGCATTTTGCGGAAGTGGTGAAACTGATAGCCGGCTCGGAAGGCAGGTTGATCATTTCGGGCATCGGGAAAAGTGCTATTGTGGGTCAAAAAATGGCGGCCACGCTCAACAGTACGGGCACGCCGTCGGTTTTTATGCATGCGGCCGATGCCACGCACGGCGATTTGGGTATCATTCAAGACCGGGATGTGGTTTTGATCATTTCCAAGAGCGGAAATACGCCCGAAATCAAATGGCTTTCTTATCTGATCAAAGAGCTGGGGAATACTTTGATTGGTATGACTGCTGACCGGCAATCTCATCTGGCAAGGATGGCGGATTATGTGCTTTATACGCCGGTGAAGAAAGAAGCATGGTATAATTTGGCTCCCACCACAAGTACCATTGTACAAATGGCCATGGGTGATGCTTTGGCCA
>JALVDN010000365.1 GCA_027008965.1 Flavobacteriales bacterium
ACTTTGTGTTTTGGTTTTTGTTTTTGTTTTGGCCATAGCTTAAAAATAATTTACCGGATTGGTTTTTGTTTCACTTTTTGTGATGGCAAAGTTACTAAATTTTTGGGATAAGATTCCGGTCAAAAAATCCGAGACAAATCGTTCGGTTTCAAAATGTCCGGCATCCACTATCAATATGTTATTTTCCGCCTTAAAAAAATCATGGTATTTGATATCACCCGACACGAAAGCATCCACGCCGGCACGCTTTGCTTCATCTATGGCAAAAGCTCCGCTTCCTCCCACCAAGGCTACTTTTTTTATTTTCTTACCGGTGAAAGTACTATGCCGGAGAAAAGGCACCTCGAGTTTTTCTTTCAACAGCTTTAAAAATCCTTTTTCTTCCAACGGATTTTCAAACTCTCCGATACTTCCAATGCCGATTTCAGGATGCGGATTGTCCAGTAAAAACACTTCAAAGGCCGGTTCTTCGTAGGGATGTGCTTCATACATAGCTGAAACAACGGCTTGTTTCAAATGAACCGGAAAAACCACGCTAATACGGGTTTCTGGCTCGGTGTGACGTTTGTTTTTTTCTCCTACAAACGGATTAGCTTCTTCATTAGGTCTGAAAGTGCCATAGCCTTCCAAATTATAACTGCATTCATCATAATTGCCAATTCGTCCCGCTCCTGCGGCAAAAAGAGCCGAGCGGACTTGTTCAGCTTGTTCATGAGGCACATAGGTGACCAGTTGGGCAAAAGTGTTTTGTTTGGGCATTAGGACTTGGATGTTTTTAAGTCCCAATTGCTTGAGGGTCCAATAGCTGACACCCTGGGCTTGGTTGTCCACGGCAGTATGCGGGCTGTAAATGGCAATATCGTTTTTGATGGCTTTGATGATGCTTCGCTCAACATAGGAGCGGTTGGTAATTTTTTTCAAACCGGAAAAAATAATGGGATGGAAACTGATGATGAGATTTCGCCCTTTTCGGATGGCTTCATCCACCACTGTTTCCGTTGCATCGTGCGTGATTAAAATTCCCTTGAGTTCCCAATCGGGGTCACCGGTCAGCAATCCCGTATTATCGAAATCCTCGGCATAGTGCCTCGGGAATTTTTCTTCCAGGAATTGTATGACATCACGAATGAGCATGTTTAAAAAATTTCGCGTCCGGAGAAATGGAAAGCTATTTCTTTTTCGGCGTTTTCATCACTGTCGGAGCCATGAATAGCATTTTCACCGATGGAAGTGGCATATAATTTCCGGATGGTACCTTCGGCGGCTTCTTCAGGGTTGGTGGCACCTATCAAAGTTCTGAAATCTTCCACCGCATTTTCTTTTTCCAACACGGCCGCCACAATGGGCCCACGGGTCATATATTCAACCAGTTCGCCGAAAAAAGGTCGTTCTTTATGTATTTCATAGAATTTTTCGGCATCGCGTTTGGTCATTTGTGTCATTTTCATGGCAGAGATGCGAAATCCCGCTTCAGTTATTTTGGCTAAAATTTCTCCTATGTACCCTTTTTCCACTGCATCGGGTTTGATCATCGTAAAAGTTCTTTTTCCACTCATAGTTTTTTTGATTTTGAAGGCAAAGTTAAACTTTTGTTTGATATGAAAACAGACTTGTTTAACCCGTTGTGCATTTTAAATGATACTTACTTTAATATTGTTGATTTTTCTTTTCAAAACGAACTTGTTTAAGAATTGAATTAATGTTAGAGATGTTATTTTTGAAAGGATTCTTGTTTTAAATCCAT
>JALVDN010000366.1 GCA_027008965.1 Flavobacteriales bacterium
TTTATACTTGAAGCACCGCCTTGTTTTTGTGCTTGCGAGGAGGCTTGGAGCGGAAGGGACAAGACCCCGCAGCAAGCGATACAAAAACCGGCTTGCCCGAGCTGAATTCAAGCGGACAGCCCGGTGCCCGCCGGGTGAGACCCAGCGGGTGCGAGTGCGCTCCGTCGTCACGAAGCATCCGCCGTAGGCCGAACCCGTGCGGGCAGGCGCCCTGAAAATTAATTGTATATTGATTATCATAGGTATAATTGGGATTAAAATGTTTTTTCTCATATTTTTTTGCGGTTGAATGCTTATCTTTATAACAAAAATTGAAGTTATGAGTAGAAAAGTAACAGTGATTGGCGCAGGAAATGTAGGCGCCACGGTGGCCGATGTGTTGGCTAAAAAAAATATTGTGAGTGATATTGTTTTGTTGGATATCAAACCCGGTTTGGCCGAAGGGAAAGCTTTGGATATATGGGAATCGTCACATATCAATTATTTTGATACGCGTGTTACGGGGGTGACGGATGACTATTCAAAAACGGCCAATTCGGATGTGGTGGTGATTACTTCAGGCATTCCAAGACGTCCGGGGATGAGCCGTGACGATTTGATTGGAACCAATGCCAAAATAGTTAAATCGGTGGCAGAAAAAGCCTATGAATATTCACCCGATGCCATTTTTATCGTTGTTTCCAATCCGTTGGATGTGATGACCTACACGGCTTATTTGACCACCGGTTTGCCCCGGGAAAGAGTTTTCGGTATGGCAGGTGTGTTGGACACCGCCCGTTTTATTGCTTTTATTGCCGAAGAATTGAAGGTATCTCCGAAAGATGTGACGGCTCTTTTGATGGGTGGACATGGCGATACGATGGTTCCGCTTCCGCGTTATACCACAGTGGCGGGAATTCCGCTCACCGAATTGATGGATGCCGAAACCATTGACCGTTTGGTGAAAAGAACCCAAAAGGGTGGGGGAGAAATCGTACAATTATTAGGTACATCGGCTTGGTATGCGCCGGGGGCTTCGGTGGCACAAATGGTAGAAGCCGTGATTGTGGATTCACACAGGGTCATGCCGGTATGCGTGATGCTGGACGGTGAATACGGTTTGAAAGATGTGGCTTTAGGCGTGCCGGTAAAATTGGGGAAAAACGGAATTGAAAAAGTGATTGAAGTGGATTTGAATGAAGATGAAAAGGCGTTGCTTTATAAGTCGTATGAACACGTAAGGGAAGTGATGAAGGTGTTGGATGACATGAAACTTTTTGATTGATTATTTGTGCCAAATACTTTTCTAATTGGAAAACCTGCCCGGCGTGGCGGGTTTTTTTGATGGATGCCGGTAGGTTTGAAAGAGAAATTGGTTAAATTTGAATGAGTAAGGATCATTTAAAAAACCGCCATGCAAGAAGAACTGCATAAATTAAACCGATTGTTGAAAGGAGAAATTCGTACCGATAAGTTGCATCGTCATATTTATGCAACCGATGCTTCGGTGTACAGAAAATTGCCGTTAGGAGTGGCCTATCCAAAAAATGAAGAGGATATAAAACTGTTGATTGATTTTGCCAGAGTGCACCGGGTGCCGCTCATCCCCCGGACGGCAGGAACATCGTTAGCCGGACAAGTGGTGGGTGATGGGCTTATTGTGGATGTTTCCAAATATATGAACCGCATTTTGGATTTTGATCCGGAAAACAAAACGGTCACGGTTCAACCCGGTGTCATCCGTGATGAATTAAATGCATTTTT
>JALVDN010000367.1 GCA_027008965.1 Flavobacteriales bacterium
CCAAGTTTTGTTCTTTTTGCCGATAACGGCATTGACCATCCTTGCCATAGCTACGGCTATGCCTACGGATGGCTGGCTTTGTTTTCGACAAAAATAACTACAACGTTATTCTACATTTTATACTTGAAGCACCGCCTTGTTTTTGTGCTTGCGAGGAGGCTTGGAGCGGAGGCGACAAGACCCCGCAGCAAGCGATACAAAAACCGGCTTGCACGAGCCGAATTCAAGCGGACAGCCCGGTGCCAGCCGGGTGAGACTTGGCGGTTGCGAATGCGCTTCGTCATCATGAAGCAAACGCCAATAGCCGAACCCGTGCGGGCAGGCGCCCTGAAAATGACGGCTTCGTTTAAAAACAACTTTTGATGCGCATCCGCTTTTCTGGTTTATCTTTTGTAACTTTGCAAGAATGTCCGTTTATGAAAGAACAAAAGCCGGAAATACTGCAAGTGGATGTAGAAAAAATTATCCGCAGTCAAGAGAACAAGGTAGTTAGAAATTTGCCCGGATTTTTGGTGCGATTTATCAAATGGTTGGTGAAGGAGGACGAGCTCAATGAAGCATTGCAACAAATTGGCCACTTGAAAGGTTTTGCATTTATTGAGGCGGCCAGTGATTTGCTCGGGTTAAAATACAAAGTGATTGGAGCGGAAAATATTCCTGATCATGGCCATTTGATTTTTGTGGGTAATCATGCGCTTGGAGGTGCTGACTTTTTTGCATTGATGCATGTGTTGAAAGAAAGATTTCCCAAGGTCCACCATTTGACCAATGAGGTTTTGATGGTTTTTGATCCGTTGAAGGATTTTTTTCTACCGGTGAATGTTTTCGGGAAAAATCCCAAGGAATACAGGGAGATTTACAAGGAAAAACTTCGTGATAAGGATGTGCCGATGACCATTTTTCCTTCCGGTGAAGTGGCGCGTATGCACAACGGCAAGTGGGATGACGGTTTGTGGCGAAGCGGATTTGTTCGTTTTGCCAAAGAATACGGGCGTACCGTGGTTCCGTTTTATATTCCCGACCGCAATTCCAAATTGTTTTATAATATCCACAAATGGCGCAAACGCTTGGGCATCAAAGCCAATTTGGAATTGTTTTTATTGCCGAGGGAATTGTATAAGAAGCAAGGAAAGGAATTGACTATTGTATTTGGAGAACCTCTTCCGGCAGAATATTTTGATGACAGTAAAACCGTGCATGAGTGGGCTGATGAAGTGAAGAAAAAAGTATATGCCTTACAGGAAAAAATTGAAGCTAAAGAATGAGCCAAAAGTTTTTGGAAATATACCGGGCTTCGGAGCACAACCTGAAGGATATTGATGTGCGTATTCCTTTGGGAAAACTTACGGTTATCACGGGTTTGAGCGGAAGCGGAAAGTCGAGCCTGGCTTTCAACACCATCCATGCCGAAGGCCAACGCCGTTTTTTGGAGACTTTTTCGGCTTATGCCCGCCAGTTTATCGGCGGTTTGGAGCGTCCGGATGTGGATAAAATAGAAAACCTCCCGCCGGTTATTTCCATTGAACAAAAAACAGTGAACCGGAATCCTCGATCAACGGTGGGTACGGTTACGGAAATTTATGATTTGCTGCGATTACTTTACGCACGCATCGGAAAGCCGCATATTCCCGGAAGTGCTTCCGTAAAAGGAATGAATTCGGAGGAAATACTGCTTCATGTGTTGGAGCATTTTGACGGTGCTTATGTATATGTATTGGCTCCGCTGGTGCGATCGCGTAAAGG
>JALVDN010000368.1 GCA_027008965.1 Flavobacteriales bacterium
CCTTTGGAATGACATCCGGGCTTTCAACCGTTTTTATGGAAGGCAAATGTTTTTTTAATCCGTTGGTAGAATCCTTTTCGCTTGTAATCAAATAAACAGGTTGGTTTGAAAAATCAATTGGCGGATTTTGTTTTTTTCTTTTCGGACGCAATTTGAATGCCCAATCTATCATAGGTCCCACAAACCGGGCGCGTCCGGGATAGAATTTTTCATAAAAAAGCTTGGTGGCTTGAATAAAATGATGTCTATAAAAAGACGTGTCAGGGGTACTTTCACCCTTGAAATGTATGGCCTTCAAATGGCCCGCATAATAATTGGAAAAACCTTGTTGAAGAAATGAATAGGATAAATCAATGTCTTCGCCATACATAAAATAACGCTCATCAAATCCTCCTACTTGAAAAAAATCATCTTTCCTGAAAAACATCAATGCACCTACTAAAATCTCTGTTTCACCTGTTTCATCTTCTTTCAACTGCCCATCATAATATGTATTGAAAGGTTTGAATTTCAATATTTTATCCAATCCCGTAGCCCGGGAAAACCCCGAAATCAAAGTAGGAATTCGTCTTTTGCTTTCCGGTAAAAAATTTCCACTTCCATCTATCAGCCTTACACCTACAATTCCGGCATTTTTTTGCGATGAATGAAAATCCAATAATGCTTCAAAAATATTTTCAGGCACAACCACATCCGGATTGACAAGCGCAATATACTCGCCTTGTGCCATTTGCACCGCCCGGTTGTTTCCCGCCGCAAATCCTATATTTTTATCAAATTTGATAAAACGAACTTGTGGATAATTTTTTTTCCATTTATCCAAATCAAATCCACTTGAATAATTATCCGCTACAATGATTTCGGCATCCAAGTTTTCAATAGCACGTATAACACTTTTCAAATTCAAGTGCAAAAATGCTTCGGCTTGATAGTGCAATATGACCACGGAAAGTTTCATCCGTTGTAAAAATAAATGAATTCTTTCAATTGAAAATCACTTCTTACGTTTCACCAAAAACCACCAAATACTCCATAGCAAAACATACATGCCCACAATGGCTACCAAAGCGGGATAGGGATTTTCCCTGCTACTGATGGAACCGAAATAAACCAAAATGGAGGCATAAGGAATGGTGCCCAGCAGATAATAAAAAACAAATTTCCAGAAAGGCATCCGGTAAATGCCGGCCATGCAACTTGTTGCTTCGGGAAGCATGGGAAGGGCGCGCGAAACGGTTAATATGGCCGGACCGAAACGCTTGAACAAACGGTGAACTTCCGCCACTTGACTGTCGGAGCCCAAAACCAATTTGACCAATTTTCCGCCTATTTTCGTGCAAATAATCCGGGCGGTTAATCCCGATAAAAACATACCGGTGACACTGGACAATAATCCCGGCCAAAAACCCAATAACCATCCTGCACTGGTAACCAGAAAAATAGTAGGAACCGAAAAGAAAACATCCACGGCCAAAAGCACCAAAATCACCCAAAAGGCAATTTGTTTTTCTTCACGCGTCAGCCGGTTTACAAAATGTGTTATATCTTCCACCGACAAAATGCCGGTCAAATTCATGATGAGAAAAACGGCCACAAAAAAGCCGATGATGACTAAATATAATTTGATGAGATGTTTCAACCTTGCCGGTTTTTATATTCAACAAATAAGGAAAAACCCAAATAAAGGAGAATGATTAATCCGAAAATTCCAAATCCGCCCGTCATCAACAATATCCCGGA
>JALVDN010000369.1 GCA_027008965.1 Flavobacteriales bacterium
CTTTTTCGCCCCGCTCGGTTTTTGGCAAGTCACGGCTGCGGGGTCTCCTCGTCATAGCTCGGAGCCTCCTCGCCGTGGCCAAAAAATCCGGCGGAGCTTCAAAAGGATAACACTTCGCCCGCCGGCGCATGAATCATATAATTATTCGTCATGACTCTAATACCTACGGTAAAAAAACCTTCAAAATAATAATAAACGCAAGGGTCAGTAGAGCAAATCCGGCCTTAAATGTTACCTTTGTACGCACTTTTTTGTTTTTCTTTTTCAAATCCTTGGAAATTCTTCATTTTTAAAAAGATAAAAAAATCATACCTTTGTCGCATACATCAAATTGAATTATATGGGCGATATTTTTGACAAAATTTATAACGAAGGCCCCTTGATGAAGTATCGTGAAATTGGTGAAGGTTATTTTATGTTTCCCAAGCTTACCGGAGAATTGGGCCCCCGGATGAAGTTCAATGGCAAAGAGATGATCATGTGGAGCATCAACGATTATCTGGGACTTGGTAATCATCCCGAAATCCGGAAAGCCGATGCGGAAGCCGCCGCCAAATGGGGTTTGGCCTATCCGATGGGCTCAAGACCCATGTCGGGGCATACAGACATGCATGAGCAGTTGGAGCGGGAATTGGCCGAGTTTGTTCGCAAAGAAAGCGCTTATTTATTAAACTTCGGATATCAGGGAAATGTCTCCATCATCGATGCTTTGGTAGACAAAAACGACGTGATTGTATATGACATCGATTCACACGCAAGCATTATTGACGGTGTGAGATTGCATCAAGGAAAACGTTTTACCTTTTTACATAATGACGCCGAAAGTTTGGAAAAAAACCTGAAACGCGCCCAAAAAATAACCGAAAAAACCGGTGGAGGCATTTTGGTGATTTCCGAAGGGGTTTTCGGGATGCGGGGCGAACAAGGGATTTTGAAAGAAATCGTAGCGCTGAAAAAGAAATATAATTTCAGAATCTATATTGATGATGCGCATGGTTTCGGCACCCTGGGTGAAGGCGGTCGAGGTGCACACATTGAACAAGGAGTAGGCGACGAAATTGATGTTTATTTCGCCACTTTTGCCAAATCCATGGCTTCTATCGGCGGTTTTGTTGCGGGCGACAAAGACGTAATCAAGTATTTACAATACAACATGCGCTCGCAAGTCTATGCCAAATCCATGCCGATGCCTTTGGTAGAAGGTGCTTTGAAACGTTTGGATATGATCAGAAGTCATCCCGAATTGAAAGACCAATTGTGGGATGTTGCCCTCCGCTTGCAAAAAGGATTGAAAGATGCCGGTTTTGACATTGGAAATACGGACACACCCATCACACCGGTTTATTTACACGTGGATCCCTTGGAAGCGGGTGCTTTGGTAAAAGATATGCGTGATAATCACAGGATTTTCACTTCCATTGTTATTTATCCGGTGATTCCCAAAGGAATGATTATTTTGAGAATGATCCCGACGACACGTCACACGCAAAAAGAAATAGACGAAACCATCGAAGCATTTCAGGCCATTATTGAAAAGCAGAAAAAAGGTGTTTATAAAGAAATGGCAAAAGCTTTCAAAATGTAATTCATTAAAAAACCCGGTTTTCAAAGCCCCGCTCAACGGGGCTTTTCTGTTTTTCAAGAAAATGATTTCAATTCACCGAAAACATCCATGGCGTTGTGTGTGGTAATACAAGCCATTTCTTGTGGAGTTGTTCCGTAAATATC
>JALVDN010000370.1 GCA_027008965.1 Flavobacteriales bacterium
AAATCTCTTTTGTTTTCGTTATACCACTCCTGGATACGTTTTGCTACTTCCACGACAAGAATCCAAATAAAATTTTACCAACTTCCACCGGCACCTCCTCCGCCGAAACCTCCTCCGCCGAAACCTCCGGAAAATCCGCCCCCGCCAAAACCTCCGAAGCCTCCGGATGAGGTTCCGCCGCCGAATCCACCGCCCCAAAAAACGGGGCCTCTTCTGTCAATGGTATAGCCGCCGTCATCGCCTCCATGACCTCCATAACGTTTTGAAAGCCAGAAAATAATAATGAAAAGAATAAGGGCTATAATCAAAACATTCCACAAGTCGTCATTTTTGTTTTTTAGTGTATTTCCGGCCTTGAATTTGCCTTGTAAAATGGAGAAAATCACATCGGCGGCCCGGTTAACTCCACCTATGTAATCCCCTTTTTTAAAATGCGGAATCAATATTTTTTCAACAATCCGCTTGGAAAGTGCATCGGTTAAACGGTCTTCAACCCCATAACCGGTAGCGATAAAAACTTTTCTCTCCTTGGGGGCAATCAAAATAAAAATTCCGTTGTCTTCCCTTTCTTGACCTATTCCCCATTTATGTGCCCAATTGGTAGCATAGAAATTGATATCTCTTCCTTGCAAGCTCGGAATACTCGCCACCACGATTTGGGTCCCGGTTGAATCACTGTAACGGATCAGTTTTTGTTCCAGTGCTTTTTCCTGTCCGTCCGGGAAAATATTTGCATAGTCATAAACCGAGGTTTGGACCTTGGGAATGGCGGGTAAACCGTCATCATCCAAAGGTGGCATGGTTTGTCCGGAAACAAGCCAAGAAAAAAGAGCCATCAGTATAAAAATCAATTTACTTCGAAAAGGAAATATCATCGGGCAGTTCGTTTATATCGTCATCTTGATAGGGAAAATAATTTTTCAATTGGTTTCCGATTTCTTCAATTGCTTGAATCAATCCTTCGGTGTATTGTTCTTTCTTGAAATGGGATTGTAAAATATCACGAATGGTTTGCCAAAATTCAGGTCCTACTTTCCGGTGTATTCCTTCATCTCCTACCACGGCGAATTTTCTCCGGTCCACATCAATAAAAATCAACACCCCGTTTCGCAAAGCGGTTTTATCCATCCCTAATTTTTTAAAAGTTTTCACTGCTTGCTCCAGGATGTCTCCTTCGGTTTTTTTATGTAGATGCACTCTTATTTCTCCCGATGTATTTTTCTCCGCCCTGCCGATGGCTTCCAGAATTTGTTTTTCTTGTTCGTCGTTGATAAACCATTTGAAATCAGGATGCATGGCTTGAATTAAAATTTAACCTCCGGGGCTTTTTCCGCACCTTTTGCGGCTTGGAAATAAGGTTTGGGTTCAAAACCGAACATACGGGCCATTAAATTATTCGGGAAAACACGGATATGTTTGTTGTATTTGGACACCACTTCATTGAAACGGTTTCGCTCTACATTGATCCGGTTTTCGGTTCCTTCCAGTTGGCTTTGAAGTTCTAGAAAATGTTGGTCGGCTTTTAGGTCGGGATAGCGTTCCACCACCAATAACAAACTCTTCAATGCATTGGCTAAGGCGCCCTGGGATTGTTGGAATTTTTGAAGTTGCTCGGGCGTCAGGTTATTGGCATCTATTTTGGTTTGTGTGGCTTGTGCACGTGCTTTGACCACGGCTTCCAGTGTTTCTTTTTCATGTGCGGCATAGCCCTTTACGGTATTTACCAAATTGGGAATCAAATCGGCACGGCGTTGATAGGCACTTTCTACATTGCCCCATTGTTGGGTAACACTTTCTTGTAAGGAAACAGCCGTATTATAAAAGCCTTTGAAGTAAGAATAGGCTCCTAAAATCAACAGGAAAATAATTGCGAGGGTAATATAGGTTTTCTTCATGGTGATATAAATTTTATTTAAAGATACGATTTTAAATTTTATTTCATGTTTACCAGTCCTTGTCTTGTTTGATTCTTACGGCTTTGGCTTTACGTGCTTTCACTTTTTTCAGGGTTTGATTTTCTTTGTTTTTCAAGGCTTGAAGAATACGCATGGTTTCTTCGGGCGTGAGTTTGCTTTTTCTTTGAGGTTTTCCGTTTTGTTTTGATTTTTCTTTTCCGGATTGATTTTGGTTTTGAGATTGGTCAGGTTTATTGGGCTGTTGTTTATTTTGTTTGTCCTTGCCCTGATCTTGCTTATTTTTTTTCTCTTTATTGTTTTTGTCCTGTTTGTTTTTATTGTCTTGTTTTTGGTTATTGTTGTTCTGTTGGTTTTTATTTTCTTGATCTTTGTTCTGCTTATTCTTATTGTCTTTATTTTGTTGGTTTTTGTTTTTTTGATTTGACTTGTTTTTTTGGTTTTTATTTTGGTCTTTGTTTTGTTTATTTTTATCGTTTTGGTTTTGCTTATTATTTTGATTTTTATTCTGTTGTTTATTCTTTTGTTTGTTCCTTTGATTTTGCTTTTGCTTTTTCAACATTTTTTTGGCCAACGCATAATTATAGCGTGTTTCATCGTCTTCCGGATTGTTGCGCAAAGCGTTTTTATAGGCTTCCACCGCTTGTGCATATTGTTTTTTGTTGAAGTAAATATTGCCGATATTATGCCAAGCCATGGCTTTTAGTTGTTTGTTTTTGGAAATGCTTGCGGCTTTTTTGAAATATTCCAATGCTTCGCCGGGTCTTTTCTGCACCAGAAGATTTTCGGCTAAATTATAAGCCACCGTGTCGGATGGGGCATAATGCAGGGCGGTTTTCCATTCTTTCTCGGCTTCGGATAACCGGTGTTGCTTATATACTTTCCATCCGGCCGATGCATAAGCTTGCATCGTATCACGGGCGGTTTGAGCATATACGCCCCATGAGAAAAATATCAATCCTAATAATATTTTATATGTTTTCATGATGGTTTTCATTGAACAAGTTGAGGTTTTTAATCCAACGGGTTTCTTTTTCTCCCGTGAGGGAATAGAGAACAAAAAACATTAGTGCCATAAAAAGCATCCACTGGTACCGGCTTTTATATTCGGAAATTTTTTTGGTTTCATATTCCTTTCGGTTCAAATTTTTCAAAACTTCTTCCAATTGCTTGACCGCTTGCGCCGAATTATTCCCGTCAATATAAACCCCGTGGGTTTCTTGGGCCATTCTATACAATAAAGTTTGATTTCTTTTGGTGACCACCCGTTTGCCTTCTTTATCGGTTTTATAACCTATAAGTTGTCCGTTTCTTTTGACAGGTATAAGCCCGCCAGTTTCAGTCCCGATGCCCACAGTGATGATTTTGATGCCCATATCTGCCGCCTCTTTGACTGCGTCAATGGTATTTTCGGAATGATCTTCACCATCCGACAAAATGATTAGAATTTTGTCTGTTTCTTCGTTATCAAAAAAAGTGGTAGCCAATGAAACGGCATCTTCCAAAGCGGTTCCTTGGGTGGCCACATCTCCGGGTTTGATTTGTTGTAAAAACAGTTTAGCCGCGGAATAGTCGGTAGTAATAGGAACAGCCGGAACGGCCTCACCTGCGTAAATGATAATTCCCACCCGGTCCGAAACCATTTTGTCAATAAGTTTGCTCACAATTTGCTTGGCTTTTTCCAAGCGGTTGGGTTTCACGTCTTCGGCCAGCATACTTTTGGAAACATCAATGGCAAAAACAATATCGGCGCCTTTTCGCTTGACGGTTTCCAATTTGGTCCCGTATTGCGGATTGGCCAAAGCCAGGAATAAAAACAAAAGAGTGAAAGACCAAAAAATCATCTTTATCCAAGGCTTGAAAGGCGAATATTCACGGATAACGAATTTTTGTAACCTTTTATCAACAATTGCATTCCTTTTAGAAGATATTTTTCTTCTAAGAAAATAAAACACCATCCAAAACAAGGGAATGATCAGAATTCCATATAAATAAACCGGTTCTTCCCACCTAAACATAGTATTGTATTTTCAGTTTTACACAATTCCTTTTAAAATCATTTGTCTAAGTATCCAAACAATAAACAGCAAAATAACTGCTGACCACAATAAAGGTCTGAACAGTTCTTTGTATTGATAATATTTGGTCACTTCCAATTTGGATTTTTCCAGTTTGTCAATTTCATCATAAATTTCTTTCAATTTTTTATTGTCTGATGCTCGATAATATTTCCCGCCGGTTTCCCGGGCTATTTTTTTCAACAATTTTTCATCGATTTCCACACGTTGATTTACATATTCTATTCGTCCGTTTTCATAAAGAATAGGAAAAGGAGCAATACCATTGGTCCCGATTCCGATGGTGTAAACTTTGATGCCGAATTGCTTGGCCAATTCCAAAGCGGTTTGCGGATCAATGGCCCCCGTGTTGTTCACGCCGTCGGTCATGAGGATGATCACTTTGCTTTTGGCTTGACTGTCTTTGATTCTGTTAACCGCCGTTGCAAGTCCCATCCCTATGGCGGTGCCTTGCTCAATCTGCTTGAACAGCTTGAAATAGTCAATTTCTTTGATAGCTTTTATCAAAATATGATGATCGGATGTCAATGGAACCCTGGTGAAAGCTTCACCTGCATATAAAACCAATCCGAACCTGTCATTAGGCCGTTTTTTGATAAACTCAATAGCTGTTCGTTTCAAGGCTTCCAAGCGGTTGGGTTTGAAATCTTTAGCCAACATACTCCCCGACACGTCCACGGCCAAAACGATATCCACACCGTAAATCCGTTTGGTGTGTGTGCTAACATCCACACTTCTGGGCCTCGACATGGCAACAACAAGCAATACAAAGACCGCTAACATCAACCACGGAATGCTTGTTTTCAATAAATTTTTATAGGTACGTTTCTTTTTTAAGAAGTGGGCAAAGGGGTAAATCAAAACCGGTTTATCCGACCGGTTTACTTTCCACATCCAAAATACTATAACCGGCATCAAAATCAATAGCCACAGCCATTGCGGATGTAATATTTCAAAATTTTCTCCTATCCTCATTGTTCTTCACTATCGGTTTGCGTGCTAAAAATGATTTCGTCAACGATTTTCTCATGTTTTTCCCCTTCAGGATAAACCAATATCAAAGTCCGGAATTTTTTTCCGTTATACATCAATCTCCCTTTAATTTTTTTATCCGGATTATTTTTTATTACTCCTTGTAGGACATTATCTTCATGGATGTTCCACTCAACCGGTCCGTATTTTTCTTCCACCTGGGTTTTTAGTAGAGAGAATAATTCTGTTTTGTCCATTTCCTTTTTCAAATCCCAAATCCAAATATTTTCTTCTATTTGTCCGGCATTTCCTCGTAAAAAGACATATTCTTCCAATACATTACTTAAAGTATCGGGCGGGAAATAGGTTTCGTCTGCCACCGGGACAACAGGCGTTTTTAATTTGAATGAAGGCGATGAGCCGTAAGACACTTCAAACCATTTGGATGGCGGTGGAATTTGATCTACAATAGCAACAACTTGACCGGTAAAAGAGGATATTTTATGTCCGAGGTATTTATGGATCAACCATCCTCCAATGATAAGAACTAAAAGTCCGGTTGCACTTGCAATGATTCTTTTTTTTCTTTTTTCACGCTTGATTTGTTCACGACGAATACGTTCTTCACGCTCTTTTTCTTCTTCAATTTTGTTTAAAATATTTTGAATATGGTCTATGATTTGTTTGATATTTTCAACATCTTTTTCTTGTTCGGGAGGGTAGGGTTTCAACTTGGCGAATTTGGCCAAATCGGCTCGTTTTAAAGTTTCTTTTAGTTGAGTGATGAACGACGGATTTATTTTTTCTCCGTTTTCAAATACGTAATTATATAAATCTTGTATTAAATGAGTCGAAATCCTTTCTTTGGCGGGCAATCCGGTTGTCTCTTCAATATATGTTCTCAATATGTCAGTGAGTTCAACATAAAGCTCATCCGTGGGAATTCTTTCTTTGTCCGCATAAATTTTATTCCATCTCCTAATGGCTTTTTCATAAGGAGAGAGTACTTCCTCGGGGGATAAAACTTTTTTCTTCCGTAAATAATATATTGCCGCCGGAATAAGCAACAATAAAATGAGCCATGCATATCGCCACCAACCTGATTGACGAATTTTTACTTTCGGTTTATAATTTATGGGAATAACAGGTTTGAAACCGTATAACCCTTGTTTGGTGGTATCAACCACCACATCTTTTACATATACCCGGATGCTATCCGTATAAAAAACACTGTCGTTAATTCTCACCGGCAATGACGGAATAACATAATGCCCGCTATCCCAAGCCGTGAGAAAATAGGTTTGTTTTAATTGTAATTTATTTTGATCGTGTGATGTATCAACCGGCAATATTTCAACCACTTCCAAATTTCCAAACACCTTATGCCGCGGAAAAGTAATTTGCGAAATTGTATCCGTCAAAGTGGAGAGAACATACTTTATTTGTTCGCCTATCAAAATGCTATCCCTGTCCACCGAAGCCGAAACTTTCTGGCCACGAACAAAAGGCATCATCAAACCCGTCAACAATATGCTCCAAAATATTTTTTTCTTCATTATGCCCTTGTTTTGAAAAAGTTCATCAAAACTTTCACATAGGACTCATCCGTAGAAATTTCCATGCTTCCGCTACCGGTTTTATTGAAACTATCTTTAAAATACCTGCTTGCCGATTGAAAATACCGTGATGCGGCTTGGCGGATTTTCCTATCCGAAGTGTCCACCCATACCTCTTCTTCTGTTTCAGGATCATACATACGAACAAACCCCATGTCAGGTAAAAATTTTTCGGCCGGGTCATAAATTCTGATGCCAATCACGTCGTGTTTTTGAGAAACGATTTTAAGCGTATCGGCATAGGCCGTATCCATAAAATCCGAAATAAAAAAGATGATGCTTCTTTTTTTCAGCATGTTGAAAAGCGATTTCAGGGCCATGGAAACATCGGTTGTTTTCCGTGAAGGCTTGAAATCCAATAATTGACGAATGATATGCAACACATGCGAGCGACCTTTTTTGGGTGGGACAAACAACTCAATTTGATCCGTGAAAATCATCAAACCCACTTTATCGTTATTCTGAATGGCCGAAAAGGCCAATGTAGCCGCCATTTCGGTGATCATTTCACGTTTCAACTGATTTTTGGTGCCGAAAAATTCCGTGCCCGACAAATCCACCGCAAGCATTACGGTAAGCT
>JALVDN010000371.1 GCA_027008965.1 Flavobacteriales bacterium
GTCCTCAAACCCGGTTACAAATTCAAGAAGATTTAATTTTTTCGGGCGCCTGATGGCGTGCTCCGTTTAAATCTTTTTCGCCCCGCACTGTTTTTTGTATCGTGGCCTGCGGGGTCTCACCACCTCCGTGTTGAGCCTCCTCGTCCACACAAAAAATCAGGCGGGTCTTCAAAAGGATAACACTGCGCCCGCCGGCGCAATGAACAATCACCACTTTGGAAAACCGGTTTTTGGAATATAAAAATTACATCCGTTTTCGGCGTGGACGTAAAAGATATTTTTGTTTATGGGAAACCGGGTTAGTACGTCTTATGTACAATTGTATAAAAAACTTATTTAAAAATAAGTGAATTCCACATCATACTAATCAATTTCTTGCCTTCCGGACTGTTTTCTTCTTTATCCATTAGCATAGTCATAATAAGTATACCCTCATCTTTTTTCCCAATGGATGCAACTTCATATATATTCGTTTCATCTTTATAAGTCATGATAACCTTATCCACATCTATTTCCTGTCCGGATTTTAATTTTCTTTTATAATCGGCCCGTTTCATTTTGTAACCATAATTTAAACTTTCTTTAGTTATTTCATTTATCATCAATTCATTCAGCATGGTTGGATTCATCGTTGAATAGGTTTGAATGACAATCCCTGAACCTTCAGCTGTCACCAGCGTAATTTGTTCAATCCCGTCTTGAATAAGTGTGCGTGAAATTTTATAATCCTTGGGATAATTAAATTTAATTAAATCATTCTCATATGTAAGCGTATCTTTGAATGAAATTTTAAATTTAACGTCTTTACCGTCAAGAGAAATGTGGTAATCTTTATCCAGTGATATTTCAAAAACAGTGTCATTAATTTTAATTTTATAGTTGTTTTGAGCAGATAAAAACATCCCTGCAAGTACAAGCAAACTAATCATTAAAATTTTTACTTTCAAATAGTTAGGTATGGTCATTTGAGTATAATTTAGAAGTTATGTTTTGCTGATTAAAATAAATTTATGATAATAAAACGATTTTGTCTTCAAAGGTAAATAAAAAATAAAGCATAGCAAATAATTTGGTGGTAAAGCGCAGATAAGGCTTGTTGTTAGAAAAATATTTATTGTTCAATAAACAAGAAAAATCTCGTAAATTCGTGAAAAACTTCAAAATCCGATGAAAAAGAAACTCATAGAATGTGTTCCCAATATCAGTGAAGGGCGGGATATGAATAAAATCCGCGAGATTGCATCACAAGTGGAAACCGTTGAAGGAGTCAAACTCTTGGATATTGATCCCGGCAAAGCCACCAACCGGACGGTGATTACTTTTGTAGGTGAACCTGAAGCAGTAGTGGAAGCCGCTTTTCGACTTATAAAAAAAGCCAAAGAACTCATTGATATGCGGTATCACAAAGGCGAACATCCGCGTTTTGGTGCCACCGATGTATGTCCGTTGGTTCCCATTTCGGGTGTGAGTATGGAAGAAACAGCCGAATATGCGCGTAAATTGGGCAAGAGAGTAGGGGAAGAGCTTGGTATTCCGGTATATTTATATGAAAATGCGGCCACCGAAGAAAAAAGAAGAAACTTGGCCAATGTTCGTTCGGGTGAATATGAAGGACTGAAAGAAAAACTCCATAATCCCGAGTGGAAACCCGATTTCGGTCCATCGAAATGGAATGATGAAGTGGCCCGTTCGGGAGCCGTGGCTATTGGAGCAAGAGATTTCTTAGTG
>JALVDN010000372.1 GCA_027008965.1 Flavobacteriales bacterium
CCAAAAAAAATTGATGGATTTCATGTATCGTGCCACGCGCATGGGGCTCATCAAAAGTTCTACGGATAACGGCGCGGGAGGGCTTTCGTCATCCGTCGGTGAATTGGCCGAAATACCCGGAGGAGCTGAGGTTTGGCTTGAAAAAGTCCCTTTGAAATATGCCGGATTGAAGCCCTGGGAAATTTTTGTTTCCGAATCGCAGGAAAGGATGACCCTGGTTGTGGAACCTGAAAATTATGAAGCATTGATGCAGTTGGCAGACAAAATGGAAGTGGAGGTCACGCACATCGGAAAATTTACCGGTTCCGGATTTTTGGATATGAAATTCAAAGGCAGGACCATCGGTTTATTGGATATGGATTTTCTGCACAACGGTGTACCGCAAAAAATAATGTATGCCGAGAAAAAAATTGTTGAAACGGAGGAGCCTGATATTCCGGTGACAGATTATAATGAAGTGCTGAAAAAACTATTATCGTCTTTTCAAATCCGTTCACGCGAGGATATTATACGGCAATATGATCATGAAGTAAAAGGTAAGAGTATCATCAAACCGGTGATGTCCGCTATTCCCGAAGGACCTCAAGATGCCGCAGTGGTTCGCATACATCACGATACTTATGAAGGAATAGCTGTTTCAAACGGAATCATGCCCAAATTCGGTGATTTGGATGCTTATGAAATGTCATGCGGCGCTTTTGATGAAGCCGTTCGTCAAATCATTGCCATTGGAGGAAAACTGCCCAACACCCGTGAAAACGACGGAATCTTTTGGTCGGTGAACGATAATTTTGCCGTTCCCGATTCAGACTATCATCCGGTGAATAATCCCGACGGAAAAGAAAAACTGGCCAAACTGGTGGATATGTGTCAGGCCCTTTATGACATGAGCACTTTTTTTGATATTCCTATGACCTCTGGAAAAGACAGTATGAAAAACGATTTCAAAGCCGACGGGAAAAAAATATCCGTTCCGCCTACGGTTTTATATTCCATGGCGGCCAAAATTCCGGACGTTAGAAAAACGCTCACTTCCCAATTCAAGCGTCCCGGAGATTTGATTTATCAAATAGGAAAAACCTATGATGAACTCGGCGCATCAGAGTTTTATAAATTATACGGTGAACTGGGGGCTCGTGTTCCCAAAGTGCGAAAGGAAGAAGCCAAAGATACTTACCTGAAAATGATGCAAGCCCACGAAGAAAACTTGCTTTTATCGGCCCATGATATTTCCGATGGAGGCTTGGCGGTGGCATTGAGTGAAAGTTTGATAGGAACTGCGTTGGGAGCGGAAGTGGATTTGGATGCGTTGGGAGAAATTTCGGATCAAGCGAAACTTTTTGCGGAGTCTCATTCGCGTTTTGTGGTGAGTATTGCGCCTGAACATCAAAAACGTTTTGAAGAAATTTTCGGAGACAAAGCCATTTACTTGGGGAAAACCGACGATTCGGCTAAGTTGATGATAAAATCCGGCGATAAAACACTCATTAATTCAGATGTAAAAGATTTGACAAAAGCCTGGAAAACACCATTGTTATGAAAGTAAAAAGTCTCATTTTAACCGGATTCGGTATTAATTGTGAAGTGGAAACCGGTGCAGGTTTTCAACGGGCGGGTGCACAAACCGATATTGTACATATCAATGAAATTTTTTCAGGAAAAATAAATATCCGTGATTTTGATGTTTTGACTTTTCCGGGGGGCTTTTCATTCGGAGACGATATAG
>JALVDN010000373.1 GCA_027008965.1 Flavobacteriales bacterium
CTCTTCTCTTTTTCTTGGGAATCATCAGTCTTAACGCACAAGAAGTCAAAAAAAGTGCGTTGGTGAAAAAGGCGGATAAATATTTTGAAAACCTCGAATATGTCAAGGCCGCCGAAACATATGAAAAAGCCATTGAAAAGGGGCATGCTTCCGACTATGTTTATAGAAAAGCCGCCGATGCATACTTTATGATTTTTGACAGTAAAAAAGCGGAGCATTACTACTCCAAAATTGTTGATAAAACCGATGACCCTGAAGTTTTTTTCCGTTATGCCCAAATGTTGAAAGCCAACGGAAAATATGAAGAAAGCAAGCAATGGATGGAAAAATTTGCATCCATGCGCCCTTCTGACCATAGGGCAATGGCATACAGGGAAAATCCGGGTTATCTGGTTAAAATATTAGATGATAAAAGAAAAAAATTCATCGTTAACCTCTTGCCGGATATCAATTCTCAATACGCCGATTATAACGCACGCGTATTATTGGATAAAATCTATTTTGTAAGTCACCGTTCCAAAGGTGCCAAACACCGTTGGGATAATCAACCCTTCGGTGATATTTTTATGGCCGATTATGTGGATGGAGTGGTTTCCAATGTAGAAAAAATAAAGGGGAATGTAAACACTAAATTTCACGAAGGAGCTTTTTGTTTCAGTCCTGACGGAAAAACATTATATTTCACCCGAAATAATTACGATGGAAAATACAAGGAAGATGAACTCGGAATCAACCGTTTGAAAATCTATAAAGCCACATGGAACGGTGAAAAATGGACCAATATTGAAGAACTTCCTTTCAATAGTGATGACTTCTCCACCGCACATCCCGCAGTTTCGCCTGACGGAAAAAGACTATATTTTTCATCCGATCGTCCCGGTACATTCGGAAATTCCGATATTTGGTATGTTGACATTCATGGAGACGGAACTTATGGAGACCCCCAACATTTGGGCGTTGAAATTAACACTGAAGGGCGCGAAGATTACCCTTATTTTGTAGATAACATGCTCTTTTTCTCCTCCGACGGTTGGATGGGATTGGGCGGTAGAGATATCTTTGTTTCAAAATTTGTTGACGGCAAATTTTCAAGAGCCCGAAATTTGGGTGTACCCGTCAATAGCGGAAAAGATGACATAACCTTTGTCTTTGACCCTAAAACGGATAAAGGTTTTATAGCCAGTAACCGGGAAGCATCTCAATACGGAGATTATAACATTTATACCGTACAACGCGTTCAACCTGTATTTGACGTCCTTATTGAAACAGTTGTTTTAGATGCTAAAACCAAGCAACCCATTCCCAACGCGGTGGTTGTATTGACCGATAATGCAGGTAATCCAATGGCCACCAAAACCGCTAATGAAAAAGGTGAAGTGGATTTTATTATTGAAGGCGGAAAAGATGTGGTATTGGAAGCAAGAGCCGATGAATATGAAAACAACAAAGTGAATGTAAAAGGCACTTTTGATGAAGCGGTGGATGTGACCATTGAACTCAATCCGATTGAAAAAATTATCACAGCCGAACAACTTGAAATCAATCCTATTTACTTTGACTTTGATAAGTGGAATATACGAAGAGATGCCGCCTTTGAATTGGATAAAGTAGTGGAAGCCATGAAGAAATATCCCGAGTTGAAAATACATGTGGTTTCCCATGCCGACTGTAGAGGTCCGGCTGCATACAACCAAAAACTCACTGAAAAACGCGCAAAGTCCACG
>JALVDN010000374.1 GCA_027008965.1 Flavobacteriales bacterium
CATAAATGTTTCTTCCGTCAAAAACAACCGGATTTTTCATGGATTGTTTCACCTTTTCAAAATCGGGATTTCTGAAAACGTTCCATTCCGTGCTGATAATCAATGCATCCGCATTTTTCAAAGCATCATACATGTTTTCGGCATATTCTATTTTATTCCCTAATTTTTTCTTGACATTCTCCATGGCTTCCGGGTCAAAAGCAACGATTTGGGCTCCATGTTTCAATAATTCTTCTATCATATACAATGAAGGCGCCTCCCTAATGTCATCCGTTTCAGGCTTGAATGATAGTCCCCAAACAGCCAGCTTTTTACCCTTCAAATCTCCATCAAAATAATTCAGGATTTTGGGAACCAATGACTTTCTTTGACGCTCATTGACTTTGATAACCGATTTCAATATTTCAAAATCGTATCCGAAATCCTGTCCGGTTTTATAAAGTGCTTTCACGTCTTTGGGGAAACAAGAACCTCCGTATCCTATGCCGGGAAACAAAAACCGGTTGCCTATACGGGAATCCGTACCCATTCCGATTCGTACATGATCCACATTAGCTCCCACCTTTTCACAGAAATTGGCAATTTCATTCATGAAAGTTATCTTCATGGCCAAAAATGCGTTGGCGGCATATTTGGTTATTTCAGCCGATTTTTCATCCATGATTAAAATAGGGTTACCCGAACGCACAAAAGGTTTATAGAGTTCTTTCATTTTTTCCGCCGCACGTGCAGATGATGTCCCCACCACAATTCTTTCGGGTTTCATGAAATCTTCCACCGCAAAACCTTCTCTCAAAAACTCGGGATTGGATACCACATCAAAATCGGCTTCCGGTGCTTGCTTTTTAATAATTTTCCTGACTTCCTCCGCCGTACCTACAGGAACCGTGCTTTTGTTAATAATTATTTTATAACGTGTATCTTTATTTTTTTTCAAAATCTCTCCAATATTTTTTGCCACACCTTTTACATAGGATAGATCGGCGGAACCGTCTTCATCTTCAGGCGTGGGTAAAGCCAAAAAAATCAATTCGCCGTGGTTGACGCCTTCTTCCAAGTCCGTAGTGAATTTCAACCTTCCGGCCCGCGTATTTCTGTCAAATAACGGTTGTAAACCGGGTTCATAAATGGGGATTCTTCCTTCATTCAACATGTTGACCTTTTCTTCATTGATATCCACACAAACCACTTCATTCCCCGATTCGGCCAAACCTGTTCCGGTGACCAAACCCACATAACCTGTACCTACTACAGTAATTCTCATAAAAAACTAATTTTTAGCAAATATAATGTAATTCATCAGCCTGAAGAAACCCGACATTAAAATCCCTTAAGCAATTTTCGTGCCTTGTAATATTTGAGTAACATCAAAATAGCAACCGAAACAAAAGTAGATAGAGCGGCTCCTTTCATCCCCCAAACCGGAATCCATATCAAGTTCAATATCATGTTTATCAATGCCGCCCAAATAGCACTCCAAACCAAAATCTTATCCAGTTGAAATCCATACAACACAAAATGATACAAATAAGAAAAAACCAATAAAATCTGCGCCCCCGTCAGCCAATAAAAAACATCCATTTGTTCCAAATAATTTTCTTTTCCCAAAAAAATCAAAAGCAAAGGCAAAACCACTATCAGCAATATTACAGTTGCCATCGAATAATAAATGATTTTTCGCTTCATGGAATCAAAAACTTCTTCAAATCCCTGCCGGTTTT
>JALVDN010000375.1 GCA_027008965.1 Flavobacteriales bacterium
GGCTTGGTCGGTAACCGAAAGCTACTTTCCGCTACTGCAAAACCGTTTTGTTCCCGGCCGGACGCTCATCTATATTTGTCGCGACGGCGCCTGTAAACTTCCTTTGGACAATCCTGATAAGGCCGTTGAACAAATGCGTGAAGGGGATTGATTTTCTACCGGAAAGAGCATTTTCAGGGCGCCTGCCCGCACACGTTCACACAGTGTTGCGTCAAGTTTGAACTTGATTCAACGCCAAGCCACCGTTCATCGCCTTCGGTTCGTCCGGTTGCGTTTCACGTGGCGGGCACCGCGTGCTCCGCTTAAATCTTGCTTGCATCCGGCGGTTTTTGTATAGCGGCGTGCGTATGCCTCCTCGGCAAGCTCGGAGACTCCGCCGCCGCACAAAAACTTTCGCCGCCTGCCACGCAAGGATACCGCTGCGCCCGCTGGCGCATTGTTTTTAGTATAGGCAAAAAACTTTTCGAATAGGTTTTTTAAAATAAATCTTCAGCAGACAGTAACAAAGTAAATAACTAAAGATTATAAGCCGGACCGACTTAACCTGTCAGACATTTTCCCGAGGAGACCGGACAGAAAGGACGGGCTCCGAAGGTGCGCGGGAAAACAAGCGTGGAATTAGAAAAGGCCGCGTGAAGCGCAGGTTTCCCGCACCGGCAAGGAGACCCAAAGGGGCTCCGCAGCAAACGAAGGGAGACTCCGCCTGAGCGTGAGCGAAGGGCGGTAGGCTCCCGAAGCTCTAAAAAAGAAAAAAATAAAAAATTTCCTCCCACCGAAAGGTCAATCCTTAGTTTTTCGTATCTTGTAAAGGCTAAAAAATAAACATCTATTTAAACTTAACTTGTTTTAAATTAATTTTTTATGTATTTAATTTTTGATACGGAAACCACCGGACGTTCATTGGATTTCAAATCATCGTTTTATGAAACGGAAAATTGGCCGCGAATGGTTCAGCTGGCTTGGCAATTGCATGATGAATGGGGAAACTTGGTGGAAAACGGAAATTTTTTAATCAAACCCGAAGGTTTTAATATTCCGCATGGAGCCCAGAAAATACATGGTATTAGCACGGAGTTGGCTTTGGCAAAGGGGGAAAAGTTGGAAACCGTGCTGGAAACTTTTCAAAAAGCCTTGGAAAAAGCCGATGTGATAGCCGGACACAATTTGGAGTTTGATATCAAAGTTGTGGGAGCGGAATTGGTCAGGTTGGGCAAGGACACTACATTGCTGGAAAGTAAGCTTGTAGCGGACACGATGACCGAAAAAACCGCTGAATTATGTAAGCTGGAAGGCGGACGGGGCGGAAGGTATAAATATCCCAAACTGGGTGAGTTATACGAATTTTTATTTGGCGAGAAATTTGACCACGCACACAATGCTTCCGCCGACGTGGAAGCCAATGCCCGGGCGTTTTTTGAATTGATACGTCGCGGTGAATTCACAGATGAAGAGCTGGGGCGTGAGGCAGGCTATGTTCGTGCCTTCCAAAAAAAATATCCGGATGTTTTTCCTCCTTTCGGATTGAAGCATGAAGATTTATTTGAACTCAGCCGGTCATTGGAATCCGGTATGCCTGTGACAGAAGAAACGGTTTCTTCGGAACCTGTGGTGCGAACGGATTTTGTTCATCTGCATGTGTATTCACAATTTACGGTTTTAAGTTCCACGGTAAAAATACCCGAATTGGTCAAAAAAGCGGCGGAAGAAAAAATGCCCGCT
>JALVDN010000376.1 GCA_027008965.1 Flavobacteriales bacterium
AAAATCTTTTTGGCGGGATAAAGTGACCTCTTTTTTGAAAGATGACTTAAAAGGTGAACCGCTTGTAAATTTAGCAAGCAAAGAGTATTTTGAAGTAATTGACGAGACCAAATTGAATGCCCCGGTTATTCAAGTAGATTTCAAAGATTTTAAAGGAGGAAAATACAAAACCATCGGTCTTTTGGCCAAACGCGCACGAGGAAATATGGCCCGTTGGATAGCTGAAAATAATATCAAATCAGTGGAAGAATTAAAAAATTATACAGGATTAGGATACCGTTATAACAAAGAAATGTCATCCGGAAATCATCTGGTATTTACAAGGAATTGATATGGCTTGACATCAGAAGGTATTTTACGTAACTTTGCAAACAATTTTTAAAAATCAAATAAATGGCAACAGAAAAACTAACATTAGAAAAATTCAAGAACGAAATTTTTGACTACGAAAACGAAAAAGAATGGAAATATAAAGGCGAAGTCCCTGCAGTGGTTGATTTCTATGCAGATTGGTGTGGTCCTTGTAAAATGATTGCACCCATCATGGAAAAGTTATCTGAAAAATATGCCGGAAAAGTTAAAATCTGGAAATTGGATACTGAAGCCGAAAGGGAGCTTGCAGCCATGTTCGGTATTCGTAACATTCCCAGTGTCTTGTTCATTCCCATGGAAGGAACACCTATGATGCAGGTGGGAGCATTACCTGAACATGTGTATGAAGAAATCATTGAAAAAGAGCTTTTAAAAACTACAAGTTCCGAGGAGAAAAAAGAAGAATAATATTCATAAAAATCTTTGTATTTTAGTCCCGCTCAATTGCGGGACTTTTTTATTATGGATTATATACATTTGAATGGAATAAAAATTTATGCCTATCACGGTTGCTTGAATGAAGAAAAAAAAGTAGGTGGCTATTTTCAGGTGGATATTTCATTGGGTCTGAATTTAACACATGCCGGAGAAACCGATCAAATCAAACACTCTGTGGATTATGCAAAAGTAAATGAAATTGTCAGGGAAGAAATGCAAAAACCTGCCAGACTTTTGGAAGGCATAGCATGGAGAATACTAAAAAAACTGGAAAGTAATTTCCCGGATTTGCAACACATTAAAATATTTGTAAGTAAACTAAATCCTCCTGTGCCGGGAGAAATGCACAGTGTTTCCGTAGAATTGGAGTCTTTTCCCCATAAGCAAAAAAAATTGTAAATTTGTGCTGCTTTATAAGGCACCTTGGCCGAGTGGCTAGGCAGTGGTCTGCAAAACCACGTACAGCGGTTCGAATCCGCTAGGTGCCTCTACTTGAATCTTTCAAAGGTATGAATGGTTTCCTGAAGTTTGTTCTCTTTCGTAACACCTTCTAAAATCAAATAAAAACCACCAATTAACAATATTACACCTATCAATTTCTTTATTCTGATTATTTTGGAAGGCGTGAGGTTTTTTTTCAACCGTTTAGCAAGGAATATTTTTATAATATCAATACTCAAATAAGACAACATAATGGTTCCGAAAAAAACTGCAATCCGCAAGGGATTCATTTTCAAACCGGGGGCAAAAATAATAATCATAGCCAACCAAAATACCAAAACACCAATATTAATGAAATTAAGTAGAAAGCCCTTGGCAAATAATGCCAAATAATTATTTTTGGGCAATTCCAATTCGGTTTGGTTTTCCAGACTTTCGGGTTTGGGTTTTTTAATCACCGTGATGAAT
>JALVDN010000377.1 GCA_027008965.1 Flavobacteriales bacterium
CAAGAGGTGGGCTCTATAATGAAGAGGCACTTGTTGAGGGGTTAAAGAGTGGGAAGATTGCTATGGCTGGTATTGATGTATTCAATAAAGAGCCAGCAACTGACCATCCGCTTCTTGATTTAGACAATGTAACCGTAACACCACACTTAGGTGCAAATACAAGAGAGTCGCAAAGAAATATTGCTATTCAGGCTGCAGAGAATGCAATTGCAGCTGCAAGAGGTATTTCGTATCCAAATGCCCTTAATTTACCAATTAAAGAGAATGAACTACCTGAGTTTGCAAGACCATATCTTGAGCTCGTACAAAAGATAGGAAATATGGCTGCACAAGTAACGAAGAGTGGTATCCAAGCAATACAAGTGATTACTGATGGTCCTATAGATGAACTGCGTGATTCACTTACAACTTTTGCAACTGTGGGCGTATTAAAAGAGTCACTAGCTGACCAGATAAACTATGTAAATGCTGAGTATATAGCAAATGAGCGTGGGATTACTATAGAGAGTGAAAAGTCAAAAAGTAAGAGTGGCTTTGAGAACCTAGTAACACTGAAATTGACTACTAAGAGCGGCTCAGTCATTAAAATTAGTGCAACTGTTTTAGAGAATACTATCCAAAGAGTCGTAGAGATCGATGGCCATACGCTTGATCTTGAACCAAAAGGGAGATTGATTCTCTTTAAAAATAGTGATGAACCTGGTGTAATTGGTTCTGTAGGAACTATAATTGCAAAATATAATATAAATATCTCTGACTTTAGATTGGGTAGAAATGAGAAAGGTGAAGCATTAGCCGTAATAAAGGTTGATCAGCCAATTAATAAAGAACTACTCAAAGAGCTTTCTGAACTTCCAGCCTGTTTAAGCGTAAGAACAGCAACACTTTAATACTATAAGAGAAGCTATATGTTTCTCTTAGTCTTTTAACTATAATAGAACTTTATAGCAATGTATAAAATTATTTAAACACTTTTTACTTCGTACGAATAGTGTGTAAATAATTATCAATATTATTGCATAATATAGCTATTTTAATTGAAAAATATTTATTTTATGCTAATATTGCTTTTAAATTTTAAGATAAGGGTTGTAGATGAAGATTATATTTACTCTATTGATTCTAGCGACACTAGAGTTGAGTGCAGGTATTAAAAACTTAACACTTGCACAGGCACTTACTCTTTTGGATCGAAGTAACTTAGAGATTGAGGTTGCTCGCTATGAAGAGATGATGAAAAAGTTAGATATTGCAGCAGTAAATGCCAAAAACTTTGGTACGCTTGATATCTCGGTGACTGCATTACGATCGAATGATGCGGGGAATGTCTTTGGCTTTAAGGTACAAAGTAGAGAGGCATCTTTTGCAGATTTTGGTTTTGCAGACTTTATGGGTGCTCTTGGTCAGGGTGTACAGCAGTCGGCTATGATGAATGGGGGCGTTCCAAACTTCGCTACATTTTCGCAAGGATTGGCTCAAAATAGTGCAAAGATTTTAGCTATAGAGCCAAAAGCCTTAAACTACCCTAAGGCACGAACACATTATATTACTAAGGCGACTTTTAAGATCCCTCTCTTTACTGGAGGAATGCTGACAAACTATAAAAAGATCACAACAAAGCTCTATGAGATGAGTAAACTCGATACAGCAAAGGTTCGTAGCCTTAAACGATTTGAGCTTAAAAAGACATTTTATAATATTGGCTTAGTGA
>JALVDN010000378.1 GCA_027008965.1 Flavobacteriales bacterium
CCTTATAATATTTTAGACTTTAATAATTACCAACACACGGAGAAAAGCGAATACAAGGATACTTACAAATACACCTTTACCAATGATGATTATCTTCATGCCGATGATTTATAAATAAAAACTCTTGACCGCCCATCCGGGCGGTTTTTTTAATACTGTAAATCCTTCACTCCACAAAAATATTCTTTTCATCCTGCGGGCGGATAAAAATCCGGAGGGCTTCGTTGTAGGCGTTTTCAAAAGCGGTGGGATGGATTCCGGTGTGTATTTGATGTTCAGAAAAATAGGTCAACAGTTTTTCCGTGGGTAAATTGCCTACCAGCTCGTCTTTGGCCATGGGACATCCGCCGTAGCCTTTGATGGCACTATCAAAACGCCGGCAACCTGCCTTGTATGCCGCATCCACTTTTTCATACCAATTGGAAGGATGCGTGTGCAAATGCGCCCCGAATTCCACATCGGGATAGGCGGGAATCAAATGCCCGAATAAATAAGAAATGGTTCCGGGTGTGGCCGCACCTATGGTATCCGAAAGTGAAAGGATTTTCACGCCCATGCCGTAGAGTTTTTCGGTCCACTCCCCTACCAATTCCGGCGACCAAGGTTCGCCATAGGGATTACCGAAACCCATCGACAAATAAACAACAAGTTGTTTATTATTCTTATCGGCAATTTCCATGATTTCTTTCAACACGTTCACCGATTCGGCTATGGATTTGGCCGTGTTACGCATTTGAAAAATTTCGGAAATGGAAAAAGGATATCCCAAATAAGTGATGTTTTCAAACTTCGACGCATCTCTAGCACCACGAACATTAGCCACAATGGCCAATAATTTGGTATCGGTATCCGACAAGTCCAAACGTTTCACCACTTCGGACGTATCGCGCATTTGCGGAATAGCCTTGGGCGAAACAAAACTCCCGAAATCAATCGTATCAAAACCCACCTTCAACAAAGCATTGATATAACGCACTTTGTCCTCCGTATCAATAAAGGTTTTGATGCCTTGCATGGCATCGCGCGGACATTCTATGATTTTCACTTCGGGCATGAGGTACAATTGTATGTAAAAATAACAAAAAAGCCCGAAAAGACTCCGGGCTTTTTTTCATGGTGTCAATAAGTTTACCGAATACGATCAACCGATTTTACCAGGCGTTCGTCCCGCCAAATGGCAGAATTGGCTAACTTAACGAAAACAATAGATATCGCGGGCGTCAGCCAAACGACGTCCTTCTTTGAGAACGGTGTCCCTCCGGACGTAAAGGCCTCGTAAATCCGTAAACCTATCAACACCAACAACAATAGAATAATCAAATTATTAAGCTTGATTTGAAGTAAGCGTTTTTTATATAGAAAAATATTGACGAATAAAATCAAAGCAATCAGCACACTTCCCCACAAATAATAATCAAAAAAAACATAACCGGGCGGCAAAACATAATAGAAGGTTGCTGTGACCAAAACCGCAATCAACATATAAACCGTTTGAATTCGCTGTAGCATCTTCTCTCTTTGATTTCCTCACACAAAGATACAAAAATATACATCCAACGCACCAAAGAGTTAAGTTTTTGAATATGAGAAATGGTAACAAGTTGCTTCCGGATGCAAGAAGTCAGTCTTTTTTTAAACCTGCTATTTCCCGGATGACCTCTGCGGCGGCAAATAATCCGAAAAGCGCCGGCATGTAGGAAATGGTTCCGTAATAGGATTTTTTATAACCTGTGTTGTCCGTATATTCCAAGCTTGCTTTGTTTTGCAGTTCGGTTGAAAAAACACATTTGACACCTTTTCGGATACCATGTTTTTTGAGTCGTTTACGGATGGTCCGGGCCAAAAAGTCTTCTTTGGTTTTGGAAATATCGGTTACTTTGATTTTGGAAGGGTCGGTTTTTCCGCCTGCACCCATGGCACTGATAATTTTTGTTTTGGTGCGTTTGGCGGCCAATATCAAATATATTTTGGGTGAAACACTGTCAATGGCATCAATTACATAATCGTATTTTTGTTCACTTAAAAGCTTTTCAAAGTCTTCCGGGTTTAAAAAATGGCTGCGTGTGGTAATTTGAACTTGGGGATTGATATCTTTCAATCTTTGCTCCAATAAACGGGTTTTCTCCTGTCCTACGGTAGAATGCAAGGCAATGAGTTGCCGATTGATGTTGGTAATATCCACTTGATCTCCGTCTACAAGGGTAAGCGCTCCTATTCCCGACCTCGCAAGTGCTTCGGCGGCATAACTCCCCACGCCACCCAGCCCTACTACTAAAACTTGTGCCTTTCTTAATTTATCCAATTGTTCGGAGGATAGTAAAAGCGCGGTACGTTCTTGCCAATTTTCACTCATTTTCCAGCGTTTGAATAATATCCCGTAAATGACGAGCCGCCGTTTGGGCATCGGGAAAATGATTATCAAACACCAAATGGGCTTGCAAATATAACGGTAATCTCTCTTTGAAATGTCTATACATGGCCTCGGCATCCAATTTTCCGTCCCGGGATGGAATAACAGGCCTGCTTTCGTGATTGTTTTTTAATCTTTCCACAAGCTCTTCAAAAGGTGTATGGATAAAAATGAGCAATGTTTCCTCCCGAAGCAATTCCAAATTTCCGGGAGAGAGAATAATACCACCGCCTAAGGATAATATGAGGGGTTTATGGCGGAACTCTTTCAAAATTTTCCGAAGTACTTCACTTTCAACCCGCCGGAATTTTTTTTCACCCTCTTCAGTGATGATCCGGGAAGGAGGTTTGGAAAAGGTTTCCTCTATAATCATGTCGGTATCCAGCCATTCCCGGTTTAGAAGTCCGGCCAATTCTTTTGCGATGCTTGTTTTGCCTGAACCCGGATAACCTGTTAGCGCAATTATCATTTACTTCATCAAGATTGATTCATCCACACATAAATGAAATAAAAAGCAACTAGTGTAGCACCAACGGTTATCCACATCAACCAACGGCCTTGGGTGCATTCTTTCTCCGGCAAATCGCCTTTACAGGTTTTCATGTATTTGCCAATCAAATAAGGCGGTATAAAGAAAATAATACTGATATAAGGCATCACCTTATAAAAAAAAGCTAATAAAGCTATTCCAACCACAAGCGATGCTACACCCAGTCCGAACAAACCTGATGATGTTGAAGTTTTATTTTCCATGATTTCTAACATTTTTTCTTTACGAAATGATTCCCAATCCTTTTCTTCCAAAGGAAGACCTTTTTGTTTGATAAGTTCTATGGCCGCCCAGTAATCAAAATCATTGGCGTCTTCGGGATGAAAAGGTATATCAAGCAATTGCTCATCGGTGAGGTGATGAAGATAAAAATCCCGGTTTTCAATGGTAGCACGAATAATTTCTCTTTTTATTTCTTCTGCAATATGTGTAACCGATTTTTTTACAAATACTTCCACGCCAAGTAATTCATCCGTGTTCTCATCATATTTGATAAGTTCCACTTTGAAGGGTATTTTTTTCTGTTCCAAAGCTCCTATAAGCGCATTAGCATCTTGCGGATTAAAAAAAATACCGATTGAATCATAATATCCCGAACCGGTTCCTTCCATCAATTTTTTATTTTTTCTTTGGTTTCTTCTTGTAGAAGTTGTTCTCTATACATTTCAAATTTTTTCTTTTCTTCATCAGATAATTTGGGGAAATCAACATCCAAATCCTTCAAAATTTTGTGAATGATTTTGGCCGCAATCAAACGGGCGGTAGGTTTATCGTCGGCAGGAATTACATACCAAGGGGCATATCCGGTTGAAGTATGATCAATGGCACATTCATAAGCATCCATATATTCATCCCATCTTTTGCGTTCTTTCAAGTCGGCTTCGTTGAACTTCCATTGTTTGTCTTCGCGGCGAATTCTTCGTAAGAAACGATTTTTTTGTTCTTCTTTGGAGAGATGCAGGAAAAGTTTAATCATCACCGTTCCGTTTTCCACTTGAATTCTTTCAAAATCATTGATTTGTCTATAGCGTTGTTTCCAAAAATCTTCATTGATATCATCCAAGGTATTAACACCGTAAATTTTTTGATTTAAAATTAATTGGGGATGAATACGTGTAATCAATACTTCTTCATAATGCGTCCGATTATGAACGGCAAACATGCCGCGTTCAGGCATCACTTTATAGTGTCGCCAAAAATAGTCGTGTGCATGTTCTTCGGGAGTGGGTTTTTTGAAATCATATACAAAAATCCCGCTCGGATTGATATCTTTAAAGACTTCACGAATCAAACTGTCTTTTCCGGCCGTATCCATGCCTTGAATGCCAATGTATATGGCAGGCGTTCCCGCCGCATAAATCTTGGTTTGAAGTTTAGCGATTTTCCTCCTGACTTTACGCAACTCGTCCTCTATCTCTTCCTTATCGGCATTCAAATCGATTTTAGTGGGCCGTTTTTGGATCTTAAATTTTTCACCGGGTTTGACAATAAAATCTTCGGGATGAATTTTTTTCATATGCACAATGGTTTTCATAAACAAATGTAATGATTTTCAATGGACAATCAAGAACCTGTTTTTTTCAAAATCAAGTGAAATTTAATTTCCACTTCATCGGGAACCGTCCAATTGTTTTCATCATCGGAATAAGGCCTGGAAGGTGACATTCTGTAAATCCCCCAATCCGTACGATCTATCACAAAGCCGGGCGCAATCACCTCCATCTGATGGCCCGTTTGTTTGATTTGCACGGGAATTTGCAAACATACTTTTTGTCCGTGAAGAAATACATCTCCTTCTAACAAATATTGCCCGCCGGATTGTGGTATTAACCGGTGGAGATAAAACCGGGCAACAGGATATTTGTCCGTTTCAAGAAATTCGTTTTTCAATGTATTTTCCAAAATAGCTTTGGCAGTTTTATATTGAATGGAATCCAAATCGGCTACAGCCAAACCTTCTACATCTATTTCAAACTCCCCTTCAACATTACTTTCATCATACATCTTTATGATTCCCTTGATAACGGGAAATGTTCCATAATGTTTGTCACATTTCCAATGAAAAGTGCTTTTCTCAGGTATTATTTTATAAACCGCTTGCGACCAACTCCAAACCGGTAACAAGAACAAATAAAACCAAAAAAAATTTTTCATCTTACTCTTTTCTATTAAAAACCGTTCCGTGGGCCATTCCTTGTTCGTCTATATATTCTTTGATATGTCCGGGAATATTTTTGGCATTTTTGAAAATAGTCTGATCAAAATGGGCACCATAGAAATTCACGTCTTGCAAATCGGCTCCAGAAAAATCGGCTTTTTGCAAACTGGCTCCTTGAAAATTGGAATGTTTTAAAACGGCACCTTTGAAGGATGTTTTTTCCAAACCACCGCCGGTGAAATCGGCATACCGGAAGTTTATGCTATCCATTTTCGAACCTTTAAATACGGCACGTATCAAACGGGTTTTATAAGCTTTTGAACCGGTGAAATCGGCATCAATAAATTCCACATCTTTCATCAATGCTCCGGTGAAATCACAATATCTCAAAGAAGCATGATGCCCTTCCATACCAAACATGTTGGTCCCTCTGAAAGTGGAACTGTCTAAAACCGCCCGGTTTACTTTCACATGGAAAAGTTTGGCTTGATCAAAATTGCATTTTTTCAGTATAGACTCATCAAAAATCGTCCATCTGATGTCCGAAGCTCGAAAATCACTTCCTGTGAAATCATTATTCATACATTTGGCCGAACGCATTTTAGCCCCTCGAAAATCAGCATATTTTATACTTTTCTCGTTCCAAAAGATGGTATCCAAATTCTTCTTTCTGAAATCATCAAAATCTTGCGGAACGGGTATAATTCCTTGTTGTCTTTTTGCTTCCGAAGGAAGATTGACAATGGAGTCTATTTCGGCTTCACTCAGTGAATTGGCTAATTTTTTTATTTCGGGTATTTCTTCACCATTATTTTTTCCTCCGGAACAATTTAGTAGAGGAAGAAAAAACAAGAAAAAAAAGATTCCTGAAGGAAGTTTATTATACAACATCATGGTTTTTAAAGTATTTGTTTCCGAAATAGGCAAGAATGGCTCCCAATAATACCGGATATAACAACGAAATGATGATAAATGTTGTACGGCTCATGCTATCCAAAATATAATAAGATACGGGTCCCATAACAGTGAGTTTGGGGTCAAATAAAATCAATGTACCTGTGCGGAAAATTTGGAGCGGATTCAATAAAGCCGTCCAGATGACCAGTTCGGGGTTGATTCGCCATTTGAGCATGACACCTATAAAAAGAATATCCAACAAAGCCACCAAAAGAAGCCAAATCATAAAAGATATTCCCAAGGCACTTTCCTGAGATTTACTGCGGGCGGATAACCACATGCTCAATCCGAGGAAAAAGAAAACCATGGAAGCCAGCAATCCCGTATAGAGAAAAAATACATCCCATGGTACATCCAAGTTTTTGATCAATCCCCAAATGGCCGCCCCGAACAGGGCCAAAACAACGGGAAAATATATCACCGTGAACCGGCTTAGAAATTTTCCCCAATAATAGGAAGAAAATGAGATGGGCAGCGATAAGGTGTATTCCAGGACACCGTTTTCTTTATCACCTACAATGGAACGCACGGTGGAAATCAAAACATAAATGGGCAAAATCACCATACTCACTTGCATATAAGTGATCATCAAACGGCTCAATCCTACAAAACCTATCACTTGTGATTCGGTGATTCCGGTGGCAAACATTAAAGCAATAAAGCCTGCAAAAAACAAGGTGTATAGCCAAAAGGATTTGGAACGTAAATTTAATCTTAAGTCGGTTAAAAAAATTTGTATGAATCGTTTATTCTTAATTTCACTTGCATTCATCAGGTTTCGTTTTGTATTTATTTACCACATTTTCCACTTCCGCATTTTCCCGGAGCGCATTTCATTCCTCCTTCCCCACTCACCGACATTTTCTTTTCTTTTATAAATTTTTCGCGCATGGTTTTTCCTTCATTGATCAATTTGATGACCGTTTGAAAATCATTTTTAGCTTCACCGGTTTTATTTTTCAATGCTCCGTAACCATAGCCCATGGGCGTTCGGTCGCCAAATCTGTACCATGCTTTTTCGGCATCTATCCATTGTCCGGTTTCGGCATCACCTATCCAAATTTTATATTTGGAACCTTTCCACGTATGGAAATCGCCTTCGCGCATATCTTCCACCAAACATCCCAAATCATCATACCAACGCACTTCACCATGTTCGTTGATGGCTTGAACATTGTATTTGGGGTCTGTCAATCCCATTTTACACACATGACAAACATCGCGGTCAAAATTGATTTCACGCGGTGAAAAATCCACTTCTTTTTGGCATGACCATACCAAAAGAAAACCGGCTAATATCAATACATATTTTCTCATGACGATATGATTTTTTCAAAAGGTTTGTCCACCACTATTTTACCTAAATCCATTTCCACCACACGGTTTATCAAATGTTCTATTTCATCGGTCCGGTGACTACTTATGATCATCAAACTATCTTTTCTGTAGTTTGAAAGCATATCAAAAAAGATGGTGCGTGCTTCGGGGTCTAAATTGGCGGCAGGCTCATCCATCAATAAAATCTTGGGGTTACGTCCTAATGCCAATCCTATCAACAATTTTTGTTTCATCCCTCCGGAAAGTTTCAAAAAAGGTTTGTTCAAATGTTTTTCCACTTCCAAATTCAAGGCATTGGCTACTTCAATAAAATTTTCTTGAGATACATGGAAAATTCTTGAAAAAAAAGAAAGTATTTCGGCGACGGTCATTTTTAAGGGCGGAGGTATTTGCGGAACAAAACCGACATGGTTCAAAATATATTCCCTGTCTATTCTGGGATGCTTCTTAAGCACCTTTAAATCGCCTTGAAAGGTGTATAGACCGAGAATACATCTTATGAGCGTGGTTTTTCCGGCACCATTCTGACCTATCAAAGCCACCCGGTCGCCTTCAAAAAAATGGATGCTCAGTGATTTTAATACTTCTACTTCGCCGAATTTCTTTACCAAATCCTTGGTTTGAATTAAAATTTTTTTCTCCATCAGTCAAATACTTTATCCGAATCTCTGATGCCGTAAGATAGTGCATTTCCCGGACATGCGTCAATACAAAGACCGCATTTGGTACAATCGCCCCCTGTATAATGTACTTCACGGGTGGCTCTTCCTCTTTTGACAAACCAAAGTTCATGCGGCACTAAACATACATCTTGGCAATCGGCACAGTGACCACACTTATCTAACTCAAATTTGATGTTGATAGGTGACAATTCTCCTACAAAACTATAGGTCACGCCTATAGGACAGATATATCGGCACCAAAAGCGCTTGATACCCACAATTTCATATGCCAATAAAAATACAACCCAAATCAAGGCCAAACCGGGGCCGTAGATCATAGACCTTGATAATATTCCCACCGGATTGATGTCTTCAAAAACCAATTCTTTGGTTAAAATGGCCAAGAGAATAAATCCAACCCAAAAGACATATTTCACTGTTATATCATAGGTTTTTTCTTTGATTTTTTTCTTTTTGACCAAATAATCATGTAGTTTTTCACCCCATTCGGCCAACAAATGATAAGGACATACCCATGAACAAAAAGCTCTTCCGCCCACAATCCAGTAGAAAATTAAAATGGTCATCAGTCCGGTCCAAAAATTCGTGGTCAGTCTCGGAATATAATTTTCAGTGGCGGCAATACTCAATTCCTGCGCCGAATTGAAGGGGTCCATGAGATAAAGCCCCAACAAACGTGAGCCACTCAAGGAGCCTTCCAAGATTCCCAATCCAAAAGTAAAGGATATAACGAACAATAAATTTATAAAAATCAAAAAAGCCCATCGCCTGTTCCTCCATGTATGTCTGCCTTGCGCTCGGTCATGCCATTCTTTGTAGGTAATACCCATCCGGCTATGTGGCATTTCTTCTTTTTTCTTGGGAGGTAGGGGTGATCTCCTTTTATCTCCATGCAAAAAATCATATATAAAAGCCATAGTTTTAAATTTTTAGGTCAAACACTAAACTTTTCAGGTTCTACATAAATAGCTTTAGGTTGTGTGGGGCACACCATTTCACAAACACCGCAACCGACACATCCTTCTTTCACTTGAGGTAAATATTTATTTTCTTCCACTTTTTCAAGAACAATTGCATCTTGTTCCAAAGGACAATAAATCACACATAAATCACAAATTTCTCTTTTAACATGGGTTTGATCGGTTCTGATCCGTTCTTTTTCTCCGGGAGGCCTCAATATGGCCTTATGCTTGGTAATCGGTCCTTCATATCCTTTTCCGTGATAAGCCAAACATTGATCGGTTCTCACTTTTGCCACTCCCATTTTATAGGCCCGTTTCATGGCATAAATTTGAACTACAAACGGATTCATTTGAGGTGGGAGTTTTCTGTTGGGATATTTTTTATACAATCGCTCCAAGGCATCCTCTCCCGCTTTCCGGAATATTTGAAAATTCAACGCGGCGGTTGGACAGGTTTCGGCACATTGAATGGAATCACAAGAAAAATCGCATGCCTGCACATCCGCATCAATATAAGGGGTTCCGTATGCCAAACCGGTATCCCAATCGGCTAATTTAATGGCTTGTACAGGGCAAATTTGCACGCACAAACCACATTTTATACACGCAAATAAAAAGTCTTCTTCCGGTATGGCTCCCGGTGGACGTAATAATCCTTTATCCTTTATGGTAGACTGTTTTTTAAGCCAAAATGCGGCGCCTCCCACTACAGACAACGAAACTACGGCCAGGGCACTGGCTTTGAGAAATTGTCGTCTACTTATTTGAGCCTTCGGATCTTTTTTCATTTTGCATAAGGTCTTTAAAAGGTTGATGTTCTTCCAAATATTTCTTTAATCTGAAAATCGGTTTTTTATCTTTAAGTACGAACTGCGGTTTGGAAAAAGGCGCCAATTTTTCTAAAAAATCCAAAAGTGTCAACACCGGCGCTCCATAGAAGAATTTAACATTGGGCTCAAATTTCCACAGCCTTGCATGGTATTCATATAACCTGTATGGAAAATCACCGATATTATCTCCATCTTTATCATAACCCTCATAATCATCCCAATAATTATTTATCCATTTATTCAAATTGGCACTACCTCCGCCCAAAACATACACTTGTTGAAGATTGTCATGAAAAAGATTTTCCGTAAAGACATTTCCTTCTTGTTCTTTCAGAAATTCTATGCCTGTATTACAATAAGCTATCTCATTGCCTGAAATGGTATTGGTTTTCCAGGGCACAAAAGGCGATACATCAATATAAATCCCTCTGGATGAATATAAAAACCGGTTGTTTAGAATTTGATTGGACGAGGTTTCTTTCATCCCTAAACACATCCCCGTTACGCCTTGCGAATTTTCAATCACATTGTTATTCATGATAGTTTTTTCGCTATACATCAAAAAAACACCCACAGAAGAATCCGTAAAATAGTTATAAGCAATATGATTATTATGTGAATACATAAAATGGATACTATATCTGTTTCCATCTCCGCGGTTGCCGATAAATTCATTGGATTCGGAATACCAAACCACCATATCGCGCACTTGATGCCAGTAGTTCTCTTGGATTTTGTTGAACTTTGACCACCATAAGCGAATGGCATCACCTTTAATGCCTTTACTCCGGTTTCCGATAGATGTTATGTCATTATACTGAATGATTCCGTGTGCGGACCAATAAACGTCTATTCCGAAAAGTGTATTTTCAATTTTATTGTTAATGATTTTAAAATGATCGTTTTTGACCACTTTAATTCCAGAGTCAATTCTATCGGCAGAATTACCCGAATCAATAATATGTAAATTCTGTAAAGTGACGTTGGGCGCTTCAATATAGACTACACTTTCCTTTTTCAAACCCGTGATGGTTGCTTTACCTTTACCGTCAATGGTCACTCCGGGAGTTTTAATATGAACAGGGCCGTAATAAAACCCGGGTTTTAAAACCAAAGTATCACCGGATTGAAGCGCATCCAACTGTTCTTGGAGATTTTTATAAACCGGACTTTTGGATCCCGTAATCTGTTCTTTCAGGCCGGGTTTATAACCTCCCAATTGCGCATGGACCCAACAAAACATTCCAAGCATGAATAATATGACGTAAATTATTTTTTTCATCATAAAAATACACCCCCGGTTTCCCGGGGATGATAAATTATTTGGTAAGTTTTAAATATTTGGATTTGAATGAAATGGCCAATAGTAATAAAATCATGCCTACAATTCCGATAAAAAATCCGATGTCAGGATATGATTCGGTAGTAAATTGAGCTACTTTTCCCTCACCTAAAACGGTAGGCATAAAGGGCTTGATTCCACTAAATGCTCCGCCTCCGTGTAAGCCAAGATTGTGGCCGTACCAATATAAATAATATATGTAAATCACCAAGAAATAAATAGGTGCCAATGCTACCAAAACGGCCGCCCAGGAGAGTTTCTTACGCTGAACCACTAAGAATAAAATGCCCAACAATCCGAAAAGGATAAAAAAGTAATGAGAATTGCGCATGATTTTATCAAGCACTTTAAGGGCCGTGGGAATTTCTTCGGGAGGAATTTTATCTCCTGCATATACGGGATAGGGAACGTGATTACCCAATTCATCCACATCATTCACCCCTTGAACAATAGGATACATACCAATAAAATGGTTGATTTTATTCATTTCAATCAAGCAATCGGCTCCTGCGTCCATGGCCAATTCCTCTCGTTCCCGCACACCTTCACATCCATTATACACACCGTTATATTTGAATAGAATACGTATTCCTTTGGGATACATAGACTTGGGATATTGATGGCTTTGAAGCGCCACCCACCACATCGACATAAAATAGGTTGAAATGATCAATATCAATCCCAATGCACCGAATATCAAATATCCCAGCTTAAATTTCTTTGCTTTTGATTCCATTGTTTTTTTATTTAAAGTTACGAATTTTTATTTTAAAAGGTCGCCTACACGAATCGGCAGGCGACCTTTGAAAAATAAACCTAAAACCCGTTTTCCGTTACTTGGAAGACATTTCTTTTATAACTTGTTCAGATTTGGCCTTCATGTATTCTATCAACTTATCAACATCCTTAGGATCAACATGTTGATTAGGCATGGCCAATTTGAATTTTTGACGCATAGCTTCAATATCAGGATCTTTATATTTGGATTCAGGATTCAAGATCCATTCTTTCAACCATTCTTTTGATCGTCGTTTATGAACCATCAACAAGTCGGGTCCGTTGAAGTCTTCTCCAAACTTGTGACAAGCATTACAGCCATAGTTCAAGAACTCAATTTCACCCGGGAGCATATTTTTAAGCTCAATGGATGAGGGCTTAAAGGCTTGCATTTTGTTATCCCAGTTGATGCGTTCGGTCAAGGCCAATACACGTTCATTTTCGGCATCTTGATCAAACTGTACGGTTAAATGACCAGCCAATTGACGTTTGGCGGGACTGTTTTGAGGATCTACCAAAATGGGATATACGCCGGATTTTTCAGCCTTAAATTTCAATGTTGCTGTTTCTCCCGGTGAATAAGGATACATCTTGTCATAGGCAACAATCTCATATACATAATGATCAAAAGGAGTTTGTCCCAAGTTGGTCAAGTGAATAATAACGGTTTGCCCTTGTTTAACATTGATATCAGCGGGTGTTACTTTTCCGTTTTGAATGGTTCCGAAAATTTCAACCACATTACCTTTTTCCACTACTTTTTCTTGACCTGCTTCCGTAGCATAAGGCGATTTGCTCATGGTGGTGATATCCGTTCCTACGGGATATACCTCCAAAGCATTCTTTTCATAGTAGTTTCTATCAAGCATCACCGTGTAGTGAGGCTCACCCATAGGAAGCGGCATATCATAAATCAATTGAGGATGCTCGGAAGCAATGTCAATCAATTGATGGTTTTGAGGATGTAACGGACCTACGGGGTTGAAGCGGTCAATAGAAAGTTTGTTCAAAGCCACCAAATACTTTCCTTTAGGGCTTTTTGTATCTCCATGGAAGGATACCAAGTGACCAATATTATAGTGAGAAGGAACAAAGTCTAAAACTTTCAAATTTTTATAATCCCACTTGGTCACACGTGAATCCACATAAATGGATGTATAAACCACTCCGTCTCTACTATCAAACTGTGTATGCAAAGGTCCTAATCCAACTTCAACACTTCCATGTAATGCATCATCCAAAGAAATGATAGGAATACCATAAGGATCTTTTCCTTCAAATTTTTTGTTTTTGATGGCATCTTGGATTTTGTCAAAGCTATAAACCCATGCATGCGAATCCAATTTACCTGCAACAATGATGTATTTACCGTCGGGGCTAACATCCACTCCGTGAGGTGATTTGGGTTCGGGGATGAGATAGAGCAATCCGTATTTGATGGATTCGGGGATGGTGATCACCCGCATTCCATTGATTTTTTTCTTACCGATTTTACCTTGTTTGATAAGTTCCTCGGCTTTTTTCCAGTTGGTCACGTGCAAGTAGTCCACATCTCTTGAAGAACATCCGGCCTCAAACGGAGGACGTCCTTGCATAATACCACCGAAGTACATTTCGGAACAGAAGGAGTTGGTGAATCCCCATCCGTAGGATGCAAATTTCCCTGCATCGGAAAGGTCCTGTGTATAAGGAGGAAATTCAAATGTAAAGGATTCATCCAATACGAGTTTGCCGTTGTCATGATCAAATTTCCAATAAGTCAAACCACCTCTCCAATATTTTTTGAAGTTTTCCTCGGTCAACGGATAGTATTTTCTATCAAAAGGTGCAGGATATTGACAGGCTTCCATCACATATTCGGAGTTAGGCGTGAAGAAAGCTCCACCGTGATCGGAACGGAAAATGGGGTTTTGAACCACTTGTTTCACATATTGATCACGTAAATCCACTACGAATAATCTGGGATTAGCCTTATCATTGATAACCAACCAACGTCCGTCATAATCTGCGTCGGTTTCTGAAATACCGGGATGGTGTGTATCTCCCCATAAAATTTCCCTTCCGTCAATAAATCCATCTTTCATCAATTTATATGTTTCTTCCGAATAACCATAGCCTGCATAGGGTTGACGGGTATTGATAGGAACATATTTCACCATACGCATGGAAGGAACCACATAACTGGGAAGGTTTCCTTCTTGTCCACCCGAGTTAAATGTGATGGCTTCATCACCAATTTTATCGGGCGTATAAGTTTTGACGGCGGCCAAAACATCATCTTCATTCAACCCGCGTCTTTTCACCACGTCTTGGAAAGATTCCTTTCCACGCGGCGCACCTATGGCTTTATCTTTACCGGCTCCTTTGCCTTTTTCACAAGAAGTGTTCAAGGTAGCCAGGAAAAGCACGCTTAAACCTAATAAGAATATACGCAACATGCTTTTATTTTTCTTTATTTTTTTCATAATGTTGATTTTTTCTGATTTTCAGGATTATTCTTCTTTACCTAATTTTTCATCAAGCAATTTCTTAGCTCGCAATCCTACGTCTGCGGCTTTCACTTGATATTGCCAGTATTGTTCAGCCCATAAGAATGCATCTTTCCATTTGCCTTCTTTGGCATATTTTTTATAATTTTCTTCTGCAAATTTGGCTTTATTCAATTGATCAACCGCATCTTCTACAAGGGCTTTCACATATGGATATTTCTCATAGTTGTTATCTTTCAGGTATTTAACCACTCCATTGATTACATCTTGGGTTTCTTTTATAACCTGAATTTTCTTTTCGTAATCTTTTTTATATTTTTCCAACTGTTCTTTGGTCAATTCTTGTGAAACAGCCATTCCTTCATCTCCTTTATATCCTTTAGGTCTTACGAGCAATATTCCTTCCATTTCCAAGTGGAGTGCCGAACAGAATTCCGTACAATAATAAGGGAATACACCCGGTTTATCGGCTACAAAAGTTAACGAAGCGGTTTTTCCGGGTTCGAATGAACCGTGTTTTCCATATGTATCAATAGTGAAACCATGTGTTTCATCTTCAGCACGTTCGAGATTGGTTAAGTGGAAAGTTACAATATCTCCTTCATTCACCACCACAATCTCAGGGGTGATATGCGAACGTATGAGTGTTCCGAAGATATGCACACGGTTTCCTTGTCTTTCGATTTTTTCTTGACCTGCAACAGCTCTAAACGGTGAAGGTTCACCGGTACGTGAGTTGGTTCCGACAGGATATCTGATAATGGGCTTGATTGTAGTCCTTAAAATAGCCACATTGCCATAAACATTTGCTTGAGGCAATGTCATGGTATAAATATCCGTCATTTCATCATCTGCCGAAATATCTATCAAATGTTGAACGCTTGGACGAACCGGTCCGGTTTTAGGCAAGTTTTTGATATAAGCTTCTTTGTCTACTGCAATCAAATAGTTTGAATGCGGTTCGGATGACAATCCTTGGGGAGTCATTAAATAGGAAGGTTTGAAATCCAAAGCCACTTCATCTTTCTTTTCGCCTTTTACATAATCAAACCGAACGATTTTTTTATCGTCATGTGCTGAAGCGTAAGCAATATTTTTTCTATAATCAAAAGTTACATCTATAACATTTTTTCCAATAGGGATGGTTTTGTGAACCACCGCGTCGGCTTTCACATCTTTACCCAGGTTGCTTTTGATTTTTTCCACGTCAAGAACCACTACTTCATCGGCGGCAACTATCACATATTTTCCATCGGGTGATACTTTGACCATATTGGCTTTGGCCGGTAATTCTATGAAACTAATAGCGTTGGCTTTTTTAATTTCATCAAAAGGAACAAATTGAGATAAGGTGGTAGGCACCTTTTTGGCGGTTTCGGCTTTTTTGTAGTCCAGTGCGTAAATATATGTTTTTCCGTCTTTGAAAGCCAAACCGAAAAGAAGTCCGTCGGATGCTCCTTTTCCCACATCATTATAATCTAAGGTATAAGCGGGGAATTCAACCGTGAATGATTCTTCTTTGATGATTCTACCTTTATGTTCTCCTTCTTTTTCAATACGGTGAACCCTCCAGAAAGTCACACCGTTTTTGGCTTTGGATAAATCGGTTTCTTTATTGTCCCATGGAAGCGGATATTGACCTGATTGAATAACGTATTCTGTGTTAGGTGTGACGGCGGCTTCAGGGAATACACTTTTTAAAATCGTATTGGATAATACTTGTTTGGTTTCAAAATCATCCAAGCCCAGCAATGCTATTCTTGCATTGGCTCCATCTGAGAAAAAGGCATATTTTCCATCGTATTTTCCATTGGTTTCGGAGAAAGCCGGAAAACGCATATCTCCATAGGTGGGAATACGGTTATCGGGATTTGATTTTTTTAAAAGCAGCGAGCTTTCATCATCAAATCCGTATCCTTGCCATGGTTCCGGCGTGAATACCCCTACATATTTATAAATACGCATGGAGGGGATACCGTAAACAATCATGGTACCGGAATTACCTGTTCCCACAATGGCAAAGTATTCATCTCGACCGCCTCGAGGCATAAATGTTTTAACGGCGGCAAGTTTGTCTTCATCTGTCAGACCACGCGCTTTAAGCACGTCATCCACAGTCTGCTGTGCACGTAATTGAGGGGTTCCCGCAAAGAGAAATAGCCCCAAAACGCCTGTAATCACTGAAAACCATTTGAAATGTTTCATAATAGATGCTATTTGTTTTATGTTCTGTTAAATTTAATTCTAAAAAAAGAAGTGCGTTATGACAAATATCAGTTTTTATGTTTAATTTTAATGTAAACATGACAGATGTTGTTTTTTATAGCATTCTAATTCATGCTACTCCACATTTTATGGTTATAAAACATACACTTTTATCATTTAAACTTTTATTTCACAAATTTAATTTATAATAAATCAAACGTCATTATTATGATTTTTATCATGTTGCTTGTATTTTTAAATTTTTGGCGAAAGAGGATTATGTTTTTTTTGTATCTTTACATCGAAAATAAACTTAAATTCATTTTATCATGCCTATTGAAAAAAACAAAGTGGTCACCATCGAATATACATTAAGAGACCCTGAAACTAAAGAAATCATTGATCAATCGCCTGAGGGTAAACCTTTGATGTTTATAACCGGTGCGGGGAACATTATTCCGGGACTTGAAAAAGCCATTATGGAAATGGATTGCGGTGAAAGCAAAGAAATTTTGGTCAAAGCTGAAGAAGCCTACGGATTAAAAAATGAGGATGCATATCAAACGGTTGCCAAATCCGATTTGCAACATATTCCGGACTTAAAAGAAGGAATGGTTCTTTACGGTCAAAATGCGCAAGGACAACAAGTTCAAGTGGTTGTTTCCAAAATTGATGACCAAAATGTTACATTGGATTTCAATCATCCGTTAGCTGGGAAAGATTTATTGTTTGAAGTGAAAGTTTGCGACGTGCGTGATGCAACGGAAGAAGAACTGGCTCACGGGCATGTGCATGCCGGAGAACACGACTGCGGATGCGGTAGTGATTGCGGTTGCAAGCATTAATCAAATTAAGTCATTCTTTTTGAAATAAGCAATAACGGCTTTTTTCATCAATTCGTCATATGCCTTGTCTTCCATTGAAGGCAAGGTTTTTTGTTGTTTATAATGCGGCCATCCTTCTTCATCTCTTTTTTCCAATGAATAAAAACCAAAAGGTTCTAAAACGGCACATGTACCAATATGCATCAAATTGATTTTATCGTCCTTGGAAAATTTTTTTATTCCTTGTCCAAGCTCTTGAACACCAATCAAAAATAATATGGTATCCCAGCCGGGAGTTTCTCCTGCCGTAAATCGTTTTTTAAAAAAATCCAAAACTTTTTCCCAATCTTCTTCGGAGTAAAATTTTTCTTTCATCTTAAAACCCTAAAATTATCCTGGCTATTGTAAAGAATATAAATAATCCGAAGATATCATTACTGGTAGTAATAAACGGTCCTGTGGCCACGGCAGGATCAATCCCGAAACGGTGAAGCATAAGTGGAACAAATGTTCCCACAAGCGACGCAATGATAATAACCGAAACAAGCGAAATGGCTACTGTTGCCGCCATTTTGATATCAAATCCGGGGAGAATATGTCCTAAAAAAATTTTTCCAACCACCAATAATATCATGGCCAATACAATTCCATTTAGAAAACTCAAAGAAACTTCCTTTAATAATTTTTTCCACAAATCATCTTTAATGGTTCCTTTGGCCAGACTTTGCACCATGATTGCCGCAGATTGTACACCTACATTTCCTGCCGTTGCCGCAATAAGCGGGGTAAAAAAGAATAATACGGCATATTTATTAAGTGCCGCACTGAATCCGTTTAAAACCGTTACACTCAAAAAGCCACCCAAAAGAGCAACAATCAACCAAGGCAACCGGGCTTTCATCATATCTTTCAACGTATCATCCAATTCCACTTCATCAGCCAAACCAACCGCCATTTGATAATCTTTTTCGGCTTCTTCTTGTACGTATTCCATCACATCATCCAATGTGATTTGTCCCACCAAATGACCGAGTTCATCCACTACAGGTACAACAAACAGATTATATTTCTGCATCATTTGAGCTACTTCGGAGGCAGGGTCATTCACGCGCACAAATTTTATTTCGGGATTATAAACTTCTTTAATCGGCGTTTTGGTGGAAGTTGTCAAAAGCCGTTTTAATGATAATCGCCCCTTCAACTTATTATCATCATCTACTACAAAAATAGTGTGAACTCTTTCTATGTTTTCAGCTTGTTTACGCATTTCGGCCACGGCACGCAATACTGTCCAATTTTCATTCACTTTCACCAATTCTTTCCCCATCAATCCACCTGCCGTATCTTCATCATAACGCAACAGTTCTACAATATCTTTGGCCTGTTCAACATCTTCTATGGAAGTGATAACTTCGGCTTTTTGGTTTTCGGGAAGTTCGGCTAACAAATCCGCCGCCTCATCGGTTTCCAGCTCTTCAACAATATCTGTAATTTCTTCTGTAGAAAGTTTTTCCAAAACTTCTTCTTGCAAATCATCATCCAATTCGGTCAGAACATCCGCAGAAATTTCATCAGGTAATAAACGAATGATGTAAACTATATCTTCTATATCGAGTTTTTTCAATAATTCGGCAATATCCGCCGGATGCAGTCCATCCAACAGATTGATTATCAACGCATTGTTTTTTACCTCCAATGCTTCCTCCAACTTCTCCAATATGTCTTGCCAATTGTTTTCTTGCACTATCTAACAATTTGTTGATATATATTTTTAAATCCTTCAACGGATATTTGTTCCGGTCTTTTGGACAAAATTTCCGCTTCCAATTTATCAAACGGCAAGTTAGCACTTTTTAAACTGTTTCTCAAAGTTTTTCTACGTTGATTAAAAGCAGACCTCACTAATTTTTTATACTTCTCAAAATCGGGTTCATCTTCGGCTTTTTTTCTCATTAATTTTATTACTCCCGACTGCACTTTAGGGGGAGGATGAAAAACATGAGGCAGAACAGTAAAAAGATACTTGGGCTCATAATAGGTTTGCGCTAAAACAGATAAAATTCCATAATTTTTATTTCCGGGAGGAGAAGCAATCCTCTCGGCAACTTCTTTTTGAAACATTCCTGCCATTTGTTCAACAATATCCCGATTTTCAAGAACCTTAAAAACGATTTGGCTTGAAATATTATAAGGAAAATTTCCGATAACATAAAGTGGTTTCCCACCTGATAATTCTTTTAGATTCAGCTTTAAAAAATCACCTTGAATAATGTTCATTTCATCCGTAGAATATTTTCTACGTAAAAACTCAACGGACTCCCGGTCTTTTTCCACCAAAACCAAATTCTTATACTTACTAATTAAAAAATCCGTTAGAACGCCCGTCCCCGGACCAACCTCCAAAACAATGGCATCATCCGGTAAATCCTTCAATGATTCAGCTATTTTCCGGGCAATGTTTTTATCGTTTAAAAAATGCTGACCTAAATATTTTTTGGGGCGTACATGCATATACTATTTTTTTCCCGTGCTTCCGAAACCTCCTGCGCCACGAGATGTTTCATCCAATACATCCGTTTCTTTCCATTGAACTTTTGCTACCGGAGCCACTACCATTTGCGCAATCCGTTCGCCATCTTCCACAATGAAATCTTCTTGTGATAAATTGATAAGAATTACTTTCACTTCACCCCGGTAGTCGGCATCAATGGTCCCGGGTGAGTTGAGAACCGTTACACCGTTTTTGACAGCCAATCCGCTACGGGGCCTTACTTGCGCTTCATAGCCCTCAGGCAATGCTATATAAATCCCGGTGGGTATCAATTTCCTTTCCATCGGTTTCAACACGACCGGCTCATTCAAAAAAGCTCTTAAATCCATACCCGCCGCATGTTCTGTAGCATAAAAAGGTAAAGGATGATGCGACTTGTTGATGATTTTTACTTCAACTTCCATAAACATGTTTTTCACAAAGTTAATCAATAGATACAATATGCATTTGTTCTTGAAAAGAATATCCAAATCAAAACACTGTTTCGGGGTTTACTTGTATATTTGCATATCAAAGCATTGTAAAATATGGTGAATTTCAAAGATATTGACAAAAAGTGGCAAAAGTATTGGGCGGAAAATAAGGTTTTCAAAGCCATAAACGGGTCGGAGAAACCTAAATATTATGTATTGGATATGTTTCCCTATCCTTCGGGAGCAGGATTACACGTGGGGCATCCGCTCGGATATATTGCTTCTGATATTTATGCCCGCTACAAACGACATTTCGGCTATAATGTACTTCATCCGATGGGTTATGATTCATTCGGATTGCCGGCAGAACAATATGCCATTCAAACGGGACAACATCCCGCCATCACAACCGAGCAAAATATCAAGCGCTATAGGCAACAAATGGATCAAATCGGATTCTCCTTTGATTGGGATCGCGAAATAAGAACATCGGATCCGAAATATTATAAATGGACACAATGGATTTTCTTGCAACTTTTCAAACATTGGTATAACAAAAAAACGGATAAGGCCGAACCTATTGAAGATTTGATTCAAATATTTGAAAAGGAAGGAAATATAAATGTGGAAGCGCATGCGGATGAAGCCACACCTTTATTCAGTGCGGACGAATGGAGTCAAATGGATGAAAAAGAAAAAAATGAGATTTTACA
>JALVDN010000379.1 GCA_027008965.1 Flavobacteriales bacterium
CAATAAATTTTTAGGGTAAAGTTCACCTATTAGATGAAAACTTGCCCCAAAGGGTTTGTTAAAAAACAGTAATCAAAACGTACTCAAATGGTACTCAAAAATACCAAATCATATAGTAATGGAAAACATAGAAACAATTTTTCGCACATTCCATCCGCATAATTGTTTTTGACAAAAAATTAATTTCACAAATTAAAGCGTGTTATAATACGCTTTGATTTTATCAGCCATCAATCTGCGTCGCATTTCCAAAAATTCCTCGTAATCATCCATAGTCATATCAAAGACTTCAATTGGAATAGCGTTTTGCTTGAAGTTTTCAATTAATGTGCCAATTAAAATAATATTCCTCATTTGATTAGGAAATTTGTCATACAATTACCTCTTTAAATTGGCGATGTTAAAAACATCATTTATTTATATTATGTTTGAAATAAAACCTATCATTATCAATATCATATACTAATACAACCTTAACAAAATCGCCGGATCTTCGAGGTAGTTCTACTGGGAATTCATTTCTATCAAAAATTGTTACAATGTTTCTTCTTAAATCGAAAAATTTATTATTTAGAAAATATGCCAATAAAAACGTAGATACAAATATAATACTCCATTCATTAAGCGTTAGTTCTCTTGTTGTTTTAGTATTGTGTAGTTTTATGAGCCTAGACTCACAGTTAATTGAAAAATCAGAATGTGCAAAAGCATTGCGAAGTTCTCTATTATATGAATCTTTAATATGATTTCCTAATTTAGGACAAACATTAATAATAATATCTCTTATATCTTCTTCTATAAATTTCCCCTTTCCATGTTCCGGAAGTGGCACAGCCCATTTATAAACTCCTTCGCTTAATAAATATGCTATGCGATATAGTATTTTTAATATCCATGTAGATTCCCAAATATGAGTATAGATCATTAATTCAAGATTTATTCGATAAAAATCGTCTTCAATTTTTTCCTGGCAACTGGGAAAAGTATAATAGGTGTTTAAAAATTGTTCTAAAAACTTATTTCTTGTATTGTCTTTCATCTGATCAAGGGCATAATCAACAACATGAGGATTTAAATCACTCCGGTTTATAGAGCTCATGTATTCTCCGTTAGCTAACAAGAAAAGAAATCCTTCCGGATTTTTAGTTAATATAGATTCAATACAATCTCTTAGCTCAATATTTATTTGGTCATGAATTCTTATAAATTGTTCTTTTGTAATCATAGTAAATAAATTTTAGAATTTCAATGCAAAATTAATTCGACATCTGCCTTATTCCAAAGACAAAATGTTAAAGTATGTTAATGAAAGTGTGATATAGAATATGGTGGACTAAAAATAAAGAAAACGAAATAGACTTCTTATTAATATTATAAGGTAATTTTAAATCAAGAAATAGGAAATTTTATTGTGTTTTTTACTTTCCCACCTCCCCAATCCTTTTCTCCAAAAGCGCCAATTTTTCCAAGGCGTCGGCTTCTTTTTTGCGTTCTTTTTCCACCACGGCCGGCGGAGCGTTTTGTACAAAACGCTCGTTGGAAAGTTTTTTACGTACCGAGGCCAAAAATCCTTGCAAATATTCGTATTCCTCCTTCAATTTTTTAAGCTCTTCGTCCTTGTCAATCAATCCTTCCAAGGGCAAATAATACTCGTTTTTATCCACCCGGAACGATGCGGCATTTTCCACCGGTTGGCCGG
>JALVDN010000380.1 GCA_027008965.1 Flavobacteriales bacterium
TAATCCACTTGAATAGTTCCCAACTGCCATTTTCTTCCCAACACGTCACGCACCATAAAATCCAACTTCGGACCGTAAAAAGCCGCCTCTCCAAGCTCCACTTTAGTCTTCAATCCTTTTTCTTCGGCGGCCTCCATAATGGCGCGCTCGGCTTTCTCCCAATTTTCTTCACTTCCTATATATTTTTCCTTATCCTCCGGGTCACGTAACGAAACCTGCGCTTCAAAATCCTCAAAGCCCAAAGCATTGAAAACATATAAAACCAAATCAATCACCCTTTTAAACTCATCTTTCAATTGCCCGGGCGTACAAAAAATATGTGCATCATCTTGCGTAAATCCGCGCACGCGGGTTAATCCGTGCAATTCACCGCTTTGTTCATAACGATACACCGTACCGAATTCCGCATAACGAACCGGCAAATCCCGGTAACTCCATTGACGTGTTTTAAATATTTCAATATGATGCGGACAATTCATCGGCTTAAGCAAAAATTCCTCATCTTCACGCGGCGTTTTGATCGGTTGAAAACTGTCCTTACCATATTTTTCATAATGCCCGGATGTAACATACAAGTTCTTATGCCCGATATGTGGCGTAATCACTGGCAAATAACCTGCTTTTTTCTGTGCCTTTTTCAAAAAATCTTCCAATAATTCGCGCAATTTGGCCCCCTTAGGTAACCACAACGGCAAACCCTGCCCCACCTTTTCGCTGAAAGCAAAAATTTCCAATTCTTTACCTAATTTTCTGTGGTCACGTTTCTTGGCTTCCTCCAACATTTCCAAATATTCCGTCAGCATTTTTTGTTTCGGAAAAGAAATGCCATACACGCGAGTTAATTGCTTGTTTTTCTCATCACCCCTCCAATAAGCTCCCGCCGCATTCATGATTTTGAAAGCTTTCACCAAGCCCGTATGCGGTATATGACCTCCTTTACACAAATCCGCAAAATCATCATGATAGCAAAACGTAATTTCTCCGTCATTCAAACCCTCAATCAACTCGATTTTATACGGATTATTCTCCTTTCTATAAAAATCCAACGCCTCTTGCTTGCTCACTTCCCGCATTTCAAAAGGATGTTTCCCGCGTGCAATCTCCATAAATGTTTTCTCAATTTTAGGAAAATCCTTTTCACTAAAAGTCTCCTCACCAAAATCAATATCATAATAAAATCCATTCTCAATGGGTGGTCCTATGGTCAACTTCGCTTCCGGATAATGCTTCTTAATCGCTTGCGCCATAATATGCGCCGACGAGTGCCAAAAAGCCCGCTTCCCTTCTTCATCTTCCCATGTATGCAACCTCAAACTTCCATCCTCCTTCAAAGGCGTATTCAATTCCACCTGCCGGTTATTAAACGTGGCAGAAATCACCTTCCGTGCCAATCCCTCACTGATATGCCGTGCCACTTCGAAAGGTGTCACCCCTTCCGGAAAAGTCAACACCTTACCATCGGGCAAAGTAATCCGGATTTCTTTCTTATTCATTCACAAACAATTTTTCAACTCACAAAGATAACAAAAGCACGGCACAATCTTTTCATAAATTTTGTTGGGCGCCTTATGGCGTGCTCCGTTTAAATCTTTTTCGGCTCAGCCTGCGGATGTAACGTTGGCCTGCGGGGTCTCCCGGCATTCGCCGGCGAGCCTCCTCGGCCAAACATCCGCTCGGCTTCGCCTTCAAAAGGATA
>JALVDN010000381.1 GCA_027008965.1 Flavobacteriales bacterium
AGCCATCGACAGGTGGAGAAAATATATTTCATAAAAAATCGCCTTCCCGTAAAGGAAGACGATTTATTTCTATGTAATCATCCCATTATTATTCCTTAATAAATAATTTGGCGTAGTTTCCTTGTTTGGATATCAGATGAATGAGATATTTCCCCGAGGGTAGGTCTTTTATGTTCAAACTATAAGCTGATGTTAAATGGCCGGGAATAACTTCCTTAATAATTTTCCCGGTCAAATCCGTGATTCGAAGTTTTGTAAATTCAACCATTGAAGAAATGTGTATAAAATCGGAAACAGGATTAGGGTAAATTTGCCAATTTATCACATTATTTTTCACATCCAAAGTAGTATTCAATTTGATTGTCCACATATCCGTATTCCCGAGTTGATTGGACACATCAAAGTCATTAGACCTGGTTGCACCGTTGAGAATGGGATTGCCGGAATTATCTATCAACAAATAGTGAGCATTGTCATAAGCAGAACCTCCAAAGTTTTTTTCTTGGAGTAAAGTTCCGGATAAATCGGTTTTAACTACCCAAACATCTTTATCACCATAGTTTCCTGACACATCCACATCACTTGATTCACTGTAGCCTCCTGCATATAAATTTCCATTGTCAAATTGTATGGAATAAAAATTATCATTGAGTGAACCTCCGTAATTTTTCACCCACTGCATGTTTCCGTTTGAATCCAACTTCATAATAAATGCATCCCACGCTCCGTATTGTGCAGAAGCGAAATTTGTTGAACTTGTTTGTCCCGCTATATAAATGTTTCCATTGGAATCCGTTGTGACACTATAGCCTACCTCGTTTCCCGAACCACCAAAGTTTTTGGCCCACATTAATGTTCCGTTAGCACTTATTTTGGCTACTAAAACATCATCCCCGCCGTTATTTCCACTTAAATTACCATTGGAAGATGATGTTGATCCCGTCACAATAAAATCGCCTGAAGACAATCTTGTGATACCATGAAGATTATCCGATTGCGAACCTCCTACACATAGTTGCCAATTGACCAAACCGGTGTTTTTATTTACGGAAACAACCCAACCGTCAAGCAAGCCATGATTTCCCGACACATCATGATCATTGGAACGGGTGCCACCCACCATAATCATGTCACCTTGCGGAGTCATCAAAGCATCAAACATAATTTCAATCATTGAACCTCCATATTTCTCTTGCCAAATAACTGAACCGTTTGTTTGAGTACAAATCACCCAAAAATCTTTGTCTCCGTAACTGAATGTAGCAACACCGTCGGATGATGCAGAATATCCCAATACAAAAAAAAGTCCATTGTTATCATACAAAACCCTCACCCCATAATCATCCAATGAACCACCATAGCTGAAAGAGTTTTGATATACCCCCGATTGATTCATGTGTATAACTAAAATGTCATAATTCCCATAAGATTGTTGTACATCACCATTGGTAGAATTAGTGGTGCCAATCGCAACCAAATCATTAGATGTTACTTCCATGATATACATTCCTCCGTCATAATCGGAGCCTCCATTGGTTTTTTCCCAATTGAGCGAAAAATTTTGGGATTGCATAATAGATGCTATTAAAACCATTACTAATAAATAAAAGTGTTTCATGACCAAAAATTTTTAAAGTTCATGTACTATTAACAATTCAAATATTATTCCCATCCGCTTATTTCAAAAAAGGCATTTAACGAACTCCTCGTTTCATTAATTTAATGCTTAAGATGATTTAATGAAGGGGATTTTCTGTGATTTATATCAAAATCGTATCTTTATATTTCAAAAACCAAGGAATTGAAAATCTCCAACTTATTCCTATACAGCGGACAAATTTACAGGGCCATTATAATATTGGGTTCCGCTTTAATCTTGACCTATTTTTTCCCTAAAACCCTATCGCTTAAACAAACTTTTAAGGAGGGAGAAATTTGGAACCATCCCGATGTTCATGCTCCTTTTGATTTCACATATTCTATAAGCAACCCCGAAATAAACGATTCTTCTTCACAAAGTATTAAAAATCTCACAAATATTATTTCCAATAAATTCAAGCTCTCAAATGATAGCATTCAACAACTTTCAAAAGAAATACATTCTTTTCTACAAACATCTGACTCGTTAACTTATAAACAAAAAAGAGCTTTCTCCAAATATATTTCCTTAAAATACCATTTGGATTCTCTCCTCATCAAACAATTCATTCTAGACTCTTTAATAAATAAAAATTCATCATTAGGCAACCATCTCATTCCCAAAAAAATATTACGCAACCAACTTATTATTCAACGAAATGAAAGAATAGATCACGAAAAATTTATTATACTCAACACATTAAAAAATCTCAGGATAAAAACAAAAACATTCCGTTGGTTTACTTTAGGAGGTTTTTTTATACTCACCATATTAACGCTTTTATTACTTCTGTATTTCTACAAAAACTTTTACCAGTCCGCTTTTATCAACAATCAAGAACTAAGTATTATTATTTTTAATTTCACACTAACAATCTTTCTTATTTTTATCGTCCAAAAATATCTTCCGTTTCTATTATATGCCACACCTGTAATTATTTTACCCATCATCATCAAAACCTTTTTTGATGATAAAATGGCTGTTGTCACTTCAATTTCAGCCTTCCTTTTGGCGGCTTTCGGCTTATACCGTCCTTTTGAATTTATTTTTATTCAAACAGGTGCGTCTTTAGCCGCCATTTTAATCATTAAGGATATTACCAACCGCAGCCGTTTATTTTTATCCATGTTAAAAATTGTACTTATATATACTGGTTTATATCTTATATTCCTGCTGATTCAATACGGAGGAATTGAGGGTATTAATTACTACATTCCATTATTTTTTGCCATCAGTGGGGTTTTAGCCATAGCCTTCATTCATGAACTGATCTTATTAATTGAAAAAATTTATGGAATTGCTTCGGATGTAAGCTTATTAGAACTCCAGAATACAAATAATAAACTCTTGCGTTTGTTGGCCGAAAAAGCCCCCGGAACATTTCAACATTCCATGCAAGTGGCTAATTTGGCTGAAAGTATAGCCAATGAGATTGGTGCCGATTCAATGCTTGTAAGAGTAGGCGCCCTGTATCATGACATAGGAAAACTCAAAAACCCCAAATATTTTACCGAAAACCAAACATCCGGCGTAAATCCACACGATAAGTTAACACCCGAACAAAGTGCCAAAATTATCATAGCCCATGTTTTAGATGGAATTGAAATGGCTAGAAAAAATAACATCCCCGAACGAATTGTAGATTTCATTAGAACACACCACGGGACCGGTTTAGTTTACTACTTTTACAAAAAAGCCTTGGAGCAAAACCCCGAAGTGGATGAATCTAAATTCAGATATCCCGGACCTAATCCTTTTTCCAAAGAAACAGCCATTCTGATGATGGCCGACTCGGTTGAAGCCGCATCAAAAAGTTTGAAAAACCCCACCAGTAAAAATATTATAGAATTGGTTGACAAAATTATTAATAAACAAGTTCAAGAAGGTTTATTTAATAACGCCAATATAACGCTAAAAGAAATAAATAAAGCTAAAAAAATACTGAAAACAAAACTAAAAAGCATCTATCATACAAGGGTGGAATATCCCGAATAGTTTTGTAATAATTCAAAAAGGTTGTATTTTTGCATTTGCTAACGGAGAGGTGCCGGAGTGGTAACGGAGCGGATTGCTAATCCGTGCACCCGAAAGGGTGTCCAGGGTTCGAATCCCTGTCTCTCCGCAACCAGACCTTTACTTTGTGTCTTCAAGATTTTATGTGACACAATCAAAGAAAGCATTTAGACGAGTAATCTTTGAAATAATAAAAAGGTCGCGTAGCTCAGCTGGATAGAGCATCTGCCTTCTAAGCAGACGGTCGCAGGTTCGAATCCTGCCGCGATCACTTTTTCTTTTTCGGTTTTTACCGATTAAATTCACGGGGTATAGCGCAGCCCGGTTAGCGCATCTGCTTTGGGAGCAGAGGGTCGCAGGTTCGAATCCTGCTACCCCGACTTTTTAATTCAAAAGAAAATGGAATATCAATTTGCACAATCACTTGAAGAAGCAGAGAAAATTATTAGCGAAAAAGAAGCCGTACTGATTTTTTTCTCCGATGAAAGCTGTAATGTAGGTGACGCACTCGCTCCCAAACTCCAAAAACTTCTGAAAGAAAAATTTCCTTTAATCAATTTCCTGGAAATCAATGTGCAACTTATACCCGAAGCCCGTGGTAAGTTTAATATCTTTGTAATTCCTTCCGTTTTAGTCTATTTTGACGGTAGGGAAAGCATCAGAATGGCCAGACATATCAACATTTCCGAATTGGAAAGCCAACTCAACCGTATTTACAGTCTTATGTTCTCATAAAAATATCATGCACCAAATAAAAAAAGCCCTGATTTCAAAAAACAGGGCTTTTTTATTATCATTCCTAATGATTTAAATACTTTCCACTTCCGAAATTTTGGCTAAAATATCTGCATACGGAATAATCAGATATTCTTTACCGTCAAGTTCCACCTTGTTTCCGGAATATTTTTTGTAAAGAACAACATCGCCCGGGGCAATGGCCGGTTCTTCAATATTTCCCAAGGCTACTACACGCGCTAAAGAAGGCTTTTCTTTAGCCGTATCAGGAATAATAATACCCGATGACGTTTTGTTTTCTGCAAATTCATCGGTGAGTTCCAAGAGAACGTTTTCGTTAAGAGGTGTTAGTTCTTTCATATGCTTTTGGTTTTTTATGTTTTATTCGGTTGGTATTTCCAATAGTCTGCTGATTTTGGGCACGTCAAATCCAATGATTATTTGACCGTTTATATCGGTTTGCGGAACACCACGTTGACCGCTTTTTCTAACCATCTCTTCGGCGGCTTGTGGATTGGATGCAACATTTACATCCGTATAGCGTATTCCGTGTTTATTTAAATATTGCTTCAATTTATTACAATACGGACATGTGGGTGTGCTGTAAACCACCACTCTTTTTTGCGGTTTACCGTTTACGCCTTTCACTGATGTGCCTTCGCCCGAAATAAGTTTTTTATAAAAAACAGGCGACTGACAACCTTTCACCTTATTTCTTATCCTGTCATCTTCCCAAATCAAAAAGGTGGGAACACTGTCCACGCCAAAATGAGAATGAATATTTTTGGTGTAAGCCACGTCAACAACATATAGTTCTTTGTCATTAGCAACCTTTTCCAAATGATCCAGTGCACATGACGAAGCACTTGATCCTTCTTTCACAAATAAGATAAACTTCTTATCTTTTCCTTTCAAATAGGATTTTAATTCCTCTAAATCCTTTACCTTTACAAAATGCATAACATCATTCATTTCACGCTCTAATTTACAAGAAATATGCCATTGGTAAATCTTCGTATTTTAGTGTCAAATTGTCACCAAAAACTTTTGGAACAATTATCGTATTAACGCCTGAAAAAAACCGAAAATGAAAAAAAGAAACAAAATAAATAAACCGGAAAAGAAAAAATTTCCTCTGGCACGTCAAAAGGCCAAACCCTACAAAGCCAAAACCCGTTTCAAGCCCAAAGCCGTTCCACCGGATGACGGCACCATGCGACTCAATAAATACCTTGCACACGCGGGCATTTCCTCCAGAAGAGAAGCCGACGAACTCATCAAAAACGGCATGGTCACCGTAGACGGTGAAGTCATCACTGAAATGGGATACAAAGTCAAACCCGGTCAAGAAGTCCGTTTTGGCGGTGAAATCATATACCCCGAGAAAAAAGTGTATGTTTTATTGAACAAGCCCAAAAACTACATCACCACCACCAAAGACGAGCGCAACCGAAAAACCGTGATGGAATTGGTGCGTGAACCCGCCAAAAAATACCGAATCTTCCCCGTGGGACGATTGGACCGCAAAACCACGGGCGTTTTACTGCTCACCAACGACGGCGATTTGGCTAAAAAATTAACCCATCCCAAACACAAAGTCCAAAAACTCTATCACGTAGTGCTCGACCGGAACCTCAAACAGCAGGATTTGCAAAAAATCAGGGAGGGCCTCAAGCTGGACGACGGAATGATTTACGTGGATGACATCTCCTACATTAAAGGAGCGCCTCATTCCGAGGTGGGCGTCCTCATTCACTCCGGAAGAAACCGCATTGTCCGCAGAATATTTGAACATTTAGGTTATGACGTGAAAAAACTCGACCGTGTTTCCTTTGCCGGACTCACCAAAAAAGGCCTCGAAAGAGGGCAATGGCGCTATCTCACCGACAAAGAAGTCAACTTTTTAAAAATGTTATAACCTGAAAACCATGCCCATTTCAAAACTTCCGGCATATATCTACCTTATTTTTATCATAGCCGTCATTATACACATCCTCAAAAAACAAAAAAGTCCGAATGAGAAATTATTTTGGCTCTTTACGGTGCTTTTTATTCCGGGCATAGGTGCTTTGATCTATATTTATTACACCCAAAAACCTCTATAAAATCACAAGGATTTTTAGTATTTTATTAATTATTGTCACTCCGCAAGCCTTTTTTTGATAAAAGTCTTGCTGCGTGGGGCGCCCAACCTGCGCTGGCGCTTGTTTGGGCTTCAAGCTCCGTGAACCACCCTGCGGTTGTTTCACTCCGCACCTCCGGGAGCCAAAGGCTTCCTGCAATCCAAACCCCAAAGCCACGCCTTTGTCTCCCTCCGGACTTCGAGAGCCTGCGGCTTCCGCACCTTCCGGCACAATTGCCCCGCCTTGTCTCTCTTCGTGACTTCGCAAGCCGGCCCGCCTCCGCTATCGCTCCGGCGGGCGTCTTGCTTCGTGACGCTTCCAAGCCCTCCGCCCTCCGCTTCGCTCCGGGCTCCGGGCTTGTCTGTCGGATCGGGAAACCAGCGCTTTCCTTAAACCAAATACAAATGCCACGCTTGTTTTCCCTCGCATGCTCGCAAGCCTTCGGCGGACGCCTTGCGGTTTTCCACTAAACCGCCTTGTCTTGCTGCGCCATCTTCGGAGCCTGCATGCCGTCTTGCTT
>JALVDN010000382.1 GCA_027008965.1 Flavobacteriales bacterium
AAATGGCAAAATCCGAATAATTCAATTGATGTCTCAACCTGTTGTCGGCAATATCCTGGGCTATGATACGGGCTTCATCCGCATCCGTAAAAGCGTTTATAAGCTTGACTTTTGGACCCTCTTCATTGGAGGTCCACAAAACTTTGGGGAGTTTCTTTTTATTTTTTTCAATCAAAGAGTTTCCGGCACCTACAATGTTTTTTGTAGAGCGATAGTTTTGTTCCAATTTAAAAACGGTGGCTTCAGGATAGTCTTTTTGAAAGTTGAGAATGTTTTGAATGTTGGCCCCACGAAACGAATAAATACTCTGTGCATCATCACCCACCACCGTAATATTTCTGTATTTATCAGCCAAAGCGCGCACAATGAGATATTGCGAATGGTTGGTGTCTTGATACTCATCCACCAAAATATGTTGAAACTGATTTTGATATTTGGCCAACACATCGGGATGAAGGGCAAGCAACTCGTTGGTTTTAAGTAAAAGGTCGTCAAAATCCATGGCACCGGCCCGGAAAAGTTTGTCGTTATATTTTTTATAAATTTCCAAAAACCGCGGGCGTTTGGCCATTTCATCCTGTTCCAAAAGTTCCGGAGTGCGGGCATAGACTTTGGGTGTAATCAAATTATTTTTCAAAATTGAAATCCTGTCCCGTATTTGCTTGGGCTTATAAACATCTTTATCCAACTTCATGTCTTTGATGAGTTGAGCCACAGCCTTGGAAGAGTCTTCGGTATCATAAATGGTGAAATTGTGCGGATAACCCAGGCGGTCTGCTTCCCTGCGGAGAATACGGGCAAAAACCGAATGAAATGTTCCCATCCATATATTACGGGCTTCGCTTTCGCCCACCACCTCGGCAATACGCTCCTTCATTTCCCGTGCAGCCTTGTTCGTAAAGGTGAGCGCTAAAATATGGAAAGGATCCGTTCCGTTGAGCATGAGCCATGCAATCCGGTAGGTGAGCACCCGTGTTTTTCCTGACCCTGCACCGGCTATAATCATCATTGGTCCGCCGGGATGGGTTACGGCTTTATATTGCTCCGGATTCAGAATTTTTTTGAAATCAATCACGCCTGAAAAATAATTTTTTCAAAGATATGGTGTTACAATCAGAAAAAGAAAGATTTTTTCAGGGCGCCTTATGGCGTGCTCCGTTTAAATCTTTTTCGGCTCAGCCTGCGGATGTAATGTTGGCCTGCGGGGTCTCCCGGCATTCGCCGGCGAGCCTCCTCGACCAAACATCCGCTAGGCTTCGCCTTCAAAAGGATATCACTTCGCCCGCCGGCGCGGGGATTCCTCGTCGCTTCGCTCCGTCGGAATAACATTGCGCTACTTATTTTATTAGGATTTCACATGTTATTTCGAAGGAGTTGCGAAGCAACGACTGAGAAATCTCTATTTACATAAAAGAATGAGATTCCTCGTCGTTCCGGCATGCGCCGGAACTCGCTCGGAATGACAGAGTGCTACTGATTTTATTAGGCTTTTCATATGTCATTTCGAAGGAGTGAACGAAGTGAACGACTGAGAAATCTCAACCGTTTGTTGGATGAAAAAAGACTTCTCACATTCGCTCGAAGTGACAGGTTATAATTAAACATTTCCGGCGGGGAGACAAGCGTTGCGCAGGCTCTCCCGCCGCAAGAGGTGAGACGGCTTTGTCCAGCT
>JALVDN010000383.1 GCA_027008965.1 Flavobacteriales bacterium
GGCCAATAGTACCACCGAATACAGGGTGTTGGATGCGGATGAACCGGATGGCAAGTTCATTGTTTTTTATCCGCGCTTGAAGGGAACCGAATATTATCCCTATCATGTGAAAGATGATATCTTTCTTGTGGTTTCCAATGAGAACGGGGCCGAAAATTATATGATTTATCAAACCAAATGGTTCGGCCGGCAAATGGAACATCATACAATCATCCCACACAGGGAGGATACGTTAATTGAAGAACTGGAAGTTTTTACGGACTGGATGGCTATCACCGAACGAAGGGAAGGATTGACACGCATTCGTATTTTCTCCAAAGAAAAAGATTTGGACTATTATTTGGATTTTGATGAGGAAACCTATACGGTCCAACTGGGCATCAATGCTGAACCGGAAAGCCGGAAATTACGCTATGTTTACGATTCACTCACCACACCGGCAAGTGTGAAGGAATTCCATATTGAAACGCACGAAACCCAACTTTTGAAAGAAGAGGAAGTGGCGGATGGAAAATTTGATAAGAACAATTATACTTCCGTCAGGTTGTGGGCGCCGGCAAGAGACGGGAAAAGGGTTCCGGTATCTTTGGTTTGGCGAAAAGATTTGCGACGCAAAGGTCCGCAACCCTTGTTGTTATACGGCTACGGAGCCTACGGAATCACCGTGGATGATCATTTCAGTAAAAACCGTTTATCATTGCTCGACCGTGGATTTATTTTTGCCATTGCACACGTGCGCGGCGGTGAATATTTGGGGAGAAGATGGTATGAAGACGGTAAACTTTTGAAAAAGAAAAACACTTTTTACGATTTCATCGATGTGGCGGAATTTTTGATAAATGAAGGTTACACGTCACCCGCACAACTCTACGCCATGGGCGGCTCGGCCGGCGGATTGTTGATGGGTGCGGTGGTCAACATGAAACCGGAATTGTTTCACGGCATCGTGGCGCAAGTGCCGTTTGTTGACGTGCTAACCACCATGCTGGACGAAAATATTCCGCTCACCACCGGCGAATACGACGAATGGGGCAATCCGAACGAAGAAAAATTCTATTGGTACATCAAAAGCTATTCGCCCTATGACAATGTCCGTAAACAAGCTTATCCGCACATGCTGATTACGGCCGGCTATCACGATTCGCAAGTGCAATATTGGGAACCCGCCAAATGGACCGCAAAACTCCGGCTGATGAAAACCGACGACCATTTTCTGTTGCTCCACACCGATTTGAAAACCGGTCATTCCGGTCATGCCGGGAGGTTTTCATCTTTGCACGATACGGCCCGAGAATTTGCCTTCCTACTGGATTTGGCGGGAATAAAAAATTCCGAAACAAATGAAAATAAGTGATACAACCAAAGGATATTTGTGGACTTTTCTGGCTATTTTGGCCGTTTCAAACGTATATATTTTCAGCAAAGCCGTATTGAACAAAGTGGATTTCGAACAATTCGGTTTTTGGTGGTTTCTCACGGGTGGCGTATATATTTTGCTGTTAATGACCTACAAAGGAGCATTTAAAATTTATCGAACATTCGGCCAAAAAGAATTTGCCATATTACTGGTAAACGGACTGTTGGAACTGGGCGGAACCTATTTTTTCTACAAAGCCATAGAAGCGGTGCCCAATCCCAGCATCGTATCGTTTTTGAATAACCTCTCACCGGTTTTCACGGTCATATTAGGGACCGTTTTACTACACGAACGTTTTAATTTCAGGGAAGCGGTGGGTATTATGATCACATTATTAGGCGCATTTCTCATCAGCTATAAAGGCGGTCACCAACTCAGCGAGATGTTTATCCACGGAAGTCACTACGTTTTATATTCCACCTTTCTTTTCGCCATCAATTCCATCTTGCTCAAAACCTGGGTAAAACGCCTCTCTCCCTATGTTTTAACCATCAACCGCATACTTTTTCTCACAACGTTTTTCACCCTTCTCATGATTCTACACCACAAGCCGTTTCACATCTCTTGGAACGTTTATAAAAACATTTTAATTGGCGCTTTTCTGGGACCTTTACTGACCGTTGTAGCCTCGCTACATGCCTTGAAATATATTGAAGTTTCCAAAAAATCCGTTCTGGGTACGTTAAAAGGCTTATTCGTACTGCTCGGTTCTTATTTATTTTTTCACAACTTCCCCACCCGCATTCAAATCATCGGCGGAATACTATCCATCACGGGAGCCATTCTAATCATCACCGGACGGATGCAACTGAGAAACAAAAAGAAATAAATTTTTTTCATTCGGGCGCCTTGTGGCGTGCTCCGTTTAAATCTTTTTCGGCTCAGCCTGCGGATGTAAAAGCGTTTTGCGGGGTCTCCTCGTCTCCGCTCGGAGCCTCCTCAAACGCACATCCGACCGGCTTCGCCTTCAAAAGGATAACACTCCGCCCGCCGGCGCATCATGTTTTCAAATATAACGTAACTTTGTTGCGAAATAGAATTTTGTATGAAAGAACCCAAAAAAACCAAAATAGTGGCCACCCTGGGGCCTGCAACCAACGATTATGAAGTAAAGAAACAAATGGTGTTGGAAGGCGTGAATGTTTTTCGCTTCAACTTCTCGCACGCCGATTATGATGTGGTCAAAGAACAAATGGAACACATCCGGCAAATCAGAGAAGAACTCGGTGTTTTTGTTGGCACTTTGGCCGACTTGCAAGGTCCCAAACTTCGTGTAGGAAACATGAAAGAAAATGCCGTTTTGCAAAGCGGACAAAATTTTATTCTCACCACCCGGCCGCTTAAAGGCGATGAGCAAAAAGCTTATGTCAACTACCCGCTCCTGCCCTCGGAAGTAAAACCCGGAGAACGCATTTTGCTGGATGACGGAAAAATACATCTGAAAGTCACGGGAATAAAACCCGATCAAGTCATCACTGAAGTATTACAAGGAGGTGAACTCAAAAGCAAGAAAGGAATCAACCTGCCCGATTCGGCCATTTCCATCCCATCGCTCTCTGAAAAAGATAAAAAAGATTTGTTCTATGCACTGGAAATGAAAATGGACTGGATAGCCTTGTCTTTTGTCCGCAAACCCGAAGACATCATGGAGCTAAAAACCTACATGGCCGAAGAATTCGGAAAATTTATTCCGGTGATTGCCAAAATAGAAAAACCCGAAGCAGTCAAACATTTGGATGCCATCCTCTCGGAAGCGGATGGAGTAATGGTGGCCCGCGGCGATTTGGGGATAGAGGTTCCGCTGGAAGAAGTTCCGGTGATTCAAAAGAAAATCGTACGAAAAGCGCGCAAGCTGGCCAAACCCGTTATCATTGCCACACAGATGATGGAAAGCATGATAGAAAACATTATGCCCACTCGAGCGGAAGTAAACGATGTGGCCAACTCCGTATTGGACGGCGCCGATGCAGTGATGTTATCCGGAGAGACATCGGTTGGAAAACATCCGGTGGAAGTCATTCGCAACATGACCCGGATTATCAAAAAAGCCGAGGCACATTTTGAATTTAAAATGAAGCGTTGTATCCCCCAAAAATCCGATCCGCGTTTCATCACCAAAATGATATGCTTTGATGCGGCGGAAACGGCTAACGACATTGATGCCAAAGCCATCACCACTTTGACAGCCAGTGGGTTTTCGGCGGCGCAGATTTCGTCACACCGTCCTAAAGCCGAGATTTTGGTTTTCACGGGAAACGACGAAATTGTCAACCGCATGAGTTTATATTGGGGTGTGGAAACTTTTTTCTACAACCGCTTTGTCTCCACTGATGAAACCATCAAGGATATCATAGGCCTGGCCAAAGAAAAGGAATTGATTCAACCGGGCGATTATGTAATCAACCTCACCTCCATGCCGGTTTCGGAAAAAGGTATGGTCAATACCTTGCGAATTACACAAATCAAAGAATGATTTTATGCTTGGAAAAGAAATAGAAAAAAAATTTTTGGTTCGTTCAACGGAATTTAAAAATCAAGCTGTACGTAAGTATGACATCAAACAAGCTTATTTATGCTTAGGACCTGATGTAATCGTAAGAGTGCGCTTGCGTGACAATCAAGGTTTTTTGACTGTGAAAAGCTTGGCTGATAAAAACAATTTGTCGGTCAGGAATGAATGGGAAAAAGAAATAAGCCTGCAAGAAGCCGAAGATTTATTTTCTTTTTCAACGGGGAAAATCATAGAAAAAACAAGGTATATTGTTCCTTGGCAGGATATAGTTATAGAAGTGGATGAATTTAAAAGTCCGCGTCCGGGATTGATCATAGCCGAAATTGAATTTCCGGATGAAAAAAGTGCGGATTATCAAAGAGAATTGCCCGGATGGATTGGCAAAGAAGTGACGAATGACCCTCAATATTTGAACGTAAATTTGGCAAAAAATGGCTAAGGTCAAAAAAATATATTATTGTCAGCACTGTGGCGCCCGTTATTCACAATGGATGGGGCAATGTCCGTCGTGTAAAAAGTGGAATACTATTGTGGAGGAAGTGGTGAGCAAGCGGGATTTAAAACAAGACGTTCCGTTGCATTCCATTTCTCCCGCACAAGCTTTTTCATTGGGAGAAATAAATACTACGCAAACCCGTCGCATATCCACCGGAAACAAAGAATTGGATTTGGTATTGGGAGGCGGTTTGGTTCCCGGTTCGGTGATATTGCTCGGCGGTGAGCCCGGCATAGGCAAATCTACTTTGATGCTTCAAACCGCATTGCAAATTCCGCATAAGGTTTTATATATTTCGGGTGAAGAGAGTCCGGAACAAATTGCCATGCGTGCCAGTCGGTTGGGGTTTGACAATCCCAAACTGAAAATTTTACCGCAAACACATTTGCAAAAAATATTTCCGGTGATTGAAGCCGAAAAGCCCGAAATTTTGGTGATTGACTCCATACAGACCTTATACACCGATCATGTGGAATCGGCGCCGGGAAGTGTTTCGCAAATCCGAGAAACCGCCGCCGAACTCATCAAATTGGCCAAACAGAGCGGTATTCCCGTTTTCATTATCGGACATATTACCAAGGAGGGATATATTGCCGGACCGAAAGTTTTGGAGCATATGGTGGACACGGTATTGCAATTTGAAGGCGACCGCCATCACCAATACCGCATATTGCGAAGTTTGAAAAACCGGTTTGGATCCACACATGAAATAGGCATTTTTGAAATGACGTCCAAGGGCTTGGAAACGGTGGAGAATCCATCGGGAGTTTTGTTCAGGGAACAGTATGACCAATATAGCGGAACGGCGGCAGGTGTGATTGTGGAAGGCATGCGCACACTGATTGTGGAAACCCAAGCCTTGGTGAGTCCGGCGGTGTATGGCACCCCTCAACGTTCGGTGACGGGCTATGATCCCAAAAGGTTGAATATGATTTTGGCCGTGTTGGAAAAGAAGGCGGGCTACAGATTATCCGCACAAGATGTGTTTGTGAATATTGCGGGAGGATTCCGCATTACCGACCCCGGATTGGATTTGGCCGTGGCGGCGGCCATTTTGTCATCGGTGGAGAATAAAGTTATTCCTCCGCAATCAGCATGGACAGGCGAAATTGGTTTGACGGGCGAAATAAGGCCTGTTTCGCATGTGGAAAAACGAATTGCGGAAGCGGGTAAAAACGGCTTTGAAGTTATCTATCTTTCGGCTCATCACAAATTGGAAAACCAAGTCAACGATTTGAAAATCAGGAGTTTGTCAAACATCAGCGAGTTGGCTTCGTTGTTGAAGAGATGAAATAATTCATCAAGTTTCAATAAATATATTTTATTTTTATTATTTTTACAACATAAGCTATATAAAAAATATAACATTTATACATTTTATATAATTACTGCTTATGAAAATAAAAAGCATCAAAAATTTACGGAACTACTTTAAAACGGAAATAAAAAAACGTTATGATAGTGCTGACGCACGCAGTATTACAAATGCTGATTTTGCAGGAGTGTATGTTGAAAGAAATGGTAAATGGATTAATGGTTTTTTTGAATTAATGCATGGACATAAAGAAGACATTGCAAACTTTTTGAGGTCTTTTCTAGAAATAGCTGAGGACGGCCAGGCGGTTTATGAGTTCCTTCAAAATGCTGCGGATAGTGGGGCAAAACAATTCTTTATTTTTTATGATGAAAAATATTTTTTAGCCATAAATAACGGAGCACCATTCAATCAAAGTGATGTTTTATCGATTTTGAATGTGTCACAAACCACAAAAAAAGATAATTGTGAAAACATAGGAAGATTTGGCATAGGCTTTAAACTGGTTCACCGGCTTGTGGGAAAAAATGATGGAATAAAAGAATTGATTGAAGATTATAAAGGGCCTATCATTTTTAGTTGGTACAATGTGAATCAATTAAAGGAATTATTAAAAATCAATGATTTAAAACAATTGATTGAGGTACCATGGAAAACAATAATAACACCCGAAAGAGTAAACCCAGGAGATAATTTGGATAATATAGATGCACCGTGGTTATTTAAAATAATCGCTACGAATTTTCCTGTGGAACCCGGGGAAGAAGTATTTGATATTAATTACAGAAAAAACATCCTATTCCCTTTTTCAGAATTAAAAGAGATGGTAGCATACATAAATAAAAGTCTAAATACACACAAAGGTAGATTTGATTTAACGAAACTTAATCAGGGCTCTATTTTTTTTCTAAAACTTGGTGAAGAGAAAAAAGCATTATTGGATAACGAATTCAACGGATTAATCAATGGAGTGCAATTTTCTTTAAACTTCCTCCATAATCTACGACGGGTTTTTATAAATAATGATGTTTTAAAAAAAGAACCATTAACAATAAAAGAGTTTAAAATATCCAGCAAGTCAGAGTTAGCCAATGAAATACAAGAAATTAAAAAAAATAGAACCCACGATGGGAATAAAACCATATGTGATATTACAGTTAAACTAGGTTATACTGAGTATGATATGGCCGAAAGTATAAGAAAATCACCGAATTTTTATAAG
>JALVDN010000384.1 GCA_027008965.1 Flavobacteriales bacterium
TTTTATGCGGATTCAAAATATTTTCGGGATCAAAAACGGCTTTGAGTTCCCGCATAATACGATAGTTTTTCTCCCCTACCACTTTGGGAATAAATTCCGCCCGGACAATACCATCTCCATGTTCCCCGCTCAACGAACCTTGATAGGAAGCCACCAAATCCGCCGTTTCGCTCACCAATTCCCTGAAAACTTTTACATCGGCGGATTTTTTAAGATTTAAAACCGGACGTAAATGTATTTCTCCCGCTCCTGCGTGTGCAAAATAAACCGGTTTTTTTCCTTTGGATTGCATGATTTTAGTGAAATCCGCTATGTAATGTGGTAAATCATGTATATCCACCGCCGTATCCTCGGTACCCACCACTGCTTTTTCATCGCCGGGTAAATTGCCCAGCAATCCCAAACCGGCTTTTCGTAACTCTTCCGCCTTGGCGGCTTCATCGTCCTTCAAAAAAGGGAAGGCATAACCTAAATTTCGTTTCTTCAAATCGTCCACCATTCGGCTTGCCGTTTTTTCCAGTTCGGACATATCTTCACCTCGGAATTCCAACATCAAAATAGCCTTGGGATCGCCCACCAAAAAATCCCTGTACCGTTTAAATTTTATGTTGTCTTTGGTACAATCCAATATGGTTTTATCCATCAACTCGCATTGATATAAATCATATTCCATAGCCGGTGCCACCGCTTTCATACTTTCAATCACATCATTGAAATGAGCCGCCACCATCAAACGCCTTGAAGGAGGTATTGCATCCAACTGCAAGGTAATTTCGGTCATAAAAACCAAAGTCCCTTCCGAACCGGCAATGAGTTTACTCAAATTAAAAGGTTTGGATGAACCCGGTGTAAAAATTTCATTATCCACCAATGTTTCAATGGCATATCCCGTATTGCGCCGGTGTATGGTGGGTTTAGGGAGATGTTTCCGGATTTCTTCTTGAACTTCAGGTTTTGAAAACGTGTCACGTATATAGCGGTAAATAGCCCGCTCCCTTGCATTCGGACTATTTATTTTCCGGTTGAAATCATCCTTGCCAAGTTCATGAAAATCAAAGCTTGAGCCATCAGAGAAAAATCCTTTAATACGGATAACTTTATCACGTGTAACCCCGTATTTGATAGAAGTAGTTCCCGAAGAATTATTACCGGTCATTCCTCCTATCATACATCGATTAGAAGTGGATGTATTGGGCGAAAACCAAAGCCCGTGAGGTTTCAAAAATGCATTTAATTCATCACGAATGACGCCGGGCTGAACCGTGACCGTTTTGTTTTCCGGATCAAAATCCAAAATGCGGTTCATATATTTGGATACATCCACAATAAGCCCCTCACCCACCACCTGGCCGGCTAACGATGTTCCTGCCGTCCGGGGAATGAGTGGCACCCGATTCGCTCTGGCAAAATCAATCAACAGTTTTATATCCTCTTCATTTTTTGGATGGGCCACTCCTAACGGCAATTTTCTGTACACCGAAGCATCGGTGGCATAAATATGACGATGCAACTTATCGGTACGGATTTCTCCTTCCATCAACCGGTTTAATTTATGCAGTTCTTCTTGCATGGCGGTTTTTTAAATGATCCTTACTCATTCAAATTTAACCAATTTCTCTTTCAAACCTACCGGCATCCATCAAAAAAACCCGCCACGCCGGGCAGGT
>JALVDN010000385.1 GCA_027008965.1 Flavobacteriales bacterium
ATCTTTAGCGGAATTATCATATTCGGCTGCTGACCAATTATTGTCACCGTCAGTAAAATCTGTTGCATTGCTATAATTGGTGCCGGTGTGCATATTATAAGTTTCAATACCATTACCTCTGGTATAATCTCTTAAACGGTAGCTTCCGTTATAACTGTCAGTTTTAAGCGTTTTATGTCCACTATATCTGGTATCTGCACTACCATCTACAGCAACATGATGAATAATTGCGTCTTTGTATAAGACTTGACCGGTTTGAGCATCGACATAAATATAAGCTCTGCTAACCGGTTGCGTGGCGTAAATATCAAATTTGTAAGCCAATTTGGCTTCCCCTTGTATTTTAGAATTTTTATGTTGAAAATCCGGTAGAATTACCAATTCACCTTCCGGTTTTTGGTAATTCATCAAAGCAGCTTCTTGCTGATTTTCCCACATATAATGACGAGCACCAACCGATGCAACCGCTCTTTGAAAAGCCACTTGCTTGTCTAATGCCGGTTGTACATTAAGTCCTTCTACATTAAAATAATCACCGTTTACCGATTTAATTTGGTTGCCGCGAGCATGCACATAAAAATGAGCAAAGGTAACCGGAATACCTTTGTAGTATTCCTGATATTTGACATGCGTCATTCCGATTTGATCGGATTCTTGTTTTAAAACAACAAAATCGACATCAACAGATGTTTGATAAGTTGTTTTTAATAAATCTACGGCTTGATTCAAACCGTACTTTTGACCTTCATCCAAAGTCATCAACTTTGGAAAAACCTTTTGTTGTGCATTCATTGACAAACCCAACAAGATAGCCAATAAAAACATCATTTTTAAATAATACTTCTGCATAAAATTAAGTTTTGAGTTGTTTGTTAATTAGTTGTCAACAAAACTACAAAACTCTATTTTATTCTAAAAATAAGTCAAAATTTATTATGATAATTCAATAAAATGATATTTAAAATAAATAATATTTAATTTTTCAGTTATAAATCAGACTTCATTGTTTTATTTTTAATTTTTTAAGATTATTTAGAGTGATTATAAATAGCAAATTTTTTGTAAAAAAGAACAAAAATGTGTTCAAAATGTCAATTTTTTGTTTTTTTTATTAGAAATAACTGTATTAGCCCCCTAAAAACTCGGACAAGATTATAGTTAAATAAATGTAATAATTTTGTCATTGTAATTCTATTTTTGTTAAGGTTATCCTATGATATGTTACATCTGCAATATCAAATGTCTTTTTACAGATTTCTTTTAAATTTCCTGAGAATTTAATATATACTGTTCCATTGGTATGTATTAAAGTTTTAATATTGTCAGGTATAAGGTTTTCATTACAAACAATCATATGGTGTATGCAATTGGAACAACTTGGCTCAATGTAACCTATCCAATATTTATTAGTATAATATGTATCATTTGAATTTGAATGTTTTTTAAAACTAATTTGACCATTTAATTTTGAAGTTTCGGGTATTACTTTAATGGTTTCAGAATTGCAGCCGCAATCCGGAAGTTGTTCTTCTTTGCAACTTATCAATAAAAGAAATAAGGCAATTGATACATAAAAAATAGCTTTAATTAAATTTTTCTTATTCTTATTTGTTTTTTTATCTTTTGACATAGCTATTAATTTTGGTTCAATC
>JALVDN010000386.1 GCA_027008965.1 Flavobacteriales bacterium
ATTTACGGTAAAATCCAAGTCATCATAAGCACAACCTTCTTCTACGTCGGGAATTCCGTCATTGTCATCATCCAAATCCGTTTCGTCATCCACACTGTCATTATCGTTGTCCGGTGCCGCAGGAATCATCCTTGCCACCGAACCCTCAAAGTCATCGCCGTTTCCGTAACGTCCTATTTCCACACATTGCGAAGGATCCAAATTCTGAACCTCATAAATTCTTCGGCTTTGACTTCCTCCATTTCCACCTACGGTTACAAACAAACGGCCGTCGGGCAAGGAGCTCATGGCTTCCACATCGTCCAAATCGGTTCCACCGGTTTGCAACTGCCCCAAATCGGTGGTATTACCATTGGTCAAATCAATAATTACCAAATGGTTACCTGATCCGTTATTATTTTGAACCGCATACAATGTATTACCAATAAACGCCATACCGTCAATATGAACGCGGTTGCCATTTGACTGCACCGGAACATAATCGGTTCCGCTACCAAAGGCATCGGGTATATATTGGCCCGTTACGGGATCAATCTTAATCAAATGCCCGTGGGTGGAAAACCAACTGTAATCCCTGATACAACCATACAGTTCACCCGTAGTCGGATTGAATGCCATAGCATCCACATCATCGGCATCGAGCGAACCGTCCGAACCTTGCAAGTTGTTACCAATGGGATTGGGCAAGGGCAAAAAATTACCCGACAACAAATCCACCGTTCCCAACTGACCCGCATCAATGGCATACAAGGTGGTATAGTCGGGATTGAATTTCATCGCTTCAATATCCGAAGCATTGAAATCACCCACCACGGTGGTGGTGCCGGTATTGGCATTGAAAAGCACCAACTCGTCAGTGTCGTCCGACGCTCCGTAAAACATCAGGGTTTGACCCCTAACGGATAGAGTATGCATGGCCGCAACAAGCGTAAACACTGCAACGAACTTACGCGTAACTTTCAAAGAAGTAATCATATTGAAAATTGTAATTGTTCGTTTCATAATAATGATTTTTGGATACAACAGAACAAAAAATGAACTTTATATATAATGTAATGTATAAAATCCGTTATTTCCATTTCCGCCCAAAATGATACCGGCAGCGCGAAAACGGACTGAAAAACTAACACCTGAATTACTGGAAGAGAAAAGCAGTGCGCCAGCATATTGCTGACAGACAGAGTTATATTTTATCAAGTTGAGGAAATCGTTGTTTCCCGTCATATAAGCGGATTTTTCATTTATAAATACAAATTTACAAAATGATTTTTACAAAACAAGTTCTCTAATAAAAAATTTTATGATTATCTTTTTATTAATTATTTTTTTCTTTTTGATACGATGTAAATCATTGATTTTCAAATAAAAAACCATTAATAAAATCCAAGAACCCACCAACCCCCTCATTGGATATGAATTCGTCATTTTTTTTCATATATGTCATAAACTCCTTATTATCACTGTTACCAATGATTTCTTTTCATATATATCAGTTCTCATCAATACCAAAATTATTTTCGTTTTAAAATATTAATGATAATATAATTTTATATAAAACATAAATGTTTTATTAATTTTCGTCGGTAGTTTTTTAGGAATAAGGTAATTTGGCCTTCGGCGCTCTTTTAAAAATCTATTTTATACCGG
>JALVDN010000387.1 GCA_027008965.1 Flavobacteriales bacterium
ATTCCCCGGCAACCCGGGGAATTTTTTTTTATTTGTTACTTTTGAAAAAAATTGAAAATGGAAATAGACCGGTTCCAAATAAAAGATGAAATAGCTCCATTGAAAACCGTTATTTTGGGAAGAGCCGATAGTCCCGGACCCCTTCCCGAACCCGAAGAATGCTATGACCCCAAATCCAGAGAACATGTGATCAAAGGAACCTACCCCCGGGAGGAAAATATGATCAAAGAAATAGAAGCTTTCAAAACGGCTCTAGAAAAACACGGGGTGAATGTACTACGCCCGTTGCCGCTTGAAAATGTCAATCAAATTTTTGCAAGGGATGTGGGGTTTGTCGTAGAAAACAAATTTTTCAAATCTAATATCCTACCCGAAAGAGAAAACGAATTCCAAGCCATCCTACCGCTTATTCAACATATTGATCCGGAAAATATCTATTATCCTCCCGAAGAAGTACACGTGGAAGGCGGCGACGTGATGCCCTGGCACGACTATATTTTTGTGGGAACCTATCGTTTTCCGGACTATCCGGAATATATAACCGCACGCACCAATGCCGCCGCAGTAGACTACCTGCAGCAAATGTTTCCCCAAAAAAAAGTCATCGCTTTCGACCTGAAAAAATCCAATACCAACCCCTATGAAAATGCCCTGCATTTAGATTGTGTTTTTCAACCTGTAGGCAACGGAAAAGCCATTGTTCACAAGGAAGGATTTTTAATTGAAGACCAATATAAACAATTGGAAAAAATATTTGGAAAAGAAAATATGTTTCACATTAACAAACAGGAAATGTATGATATGACCGCCAATGTATTTTCCATCACACCCGAAACGGTTGTCTCCGACAAACATTTCAAAAGATTGAACAAATGGCTGCGGGAAAATAATATAAACGTTGAAGAAATTTCCTATCGCGAAATTGCCAAGCAAGAAGGGCTTTTGCGTTGCTCCACCCTGCCGCTTTACAGGGTTTATTAAACAGCCTTTTCCATTTCAATGATAAAATGGGATTGATCCAAATCCGCATGAAAAATCAAAGCATCTTTTTGAACCGTATCAATACGGCATTTTACACGGTGATTGTCCACTTCCACCTCAAACATATTGGGTGAAATAAATCTATAAGGAAACTTATCCAGCCTGTTTTTAAACATGGCATAAATATGCATGGGACCAAAAACAACTTCCACATCCTCATAATGGGCCATATCCGGAACAATACCCGTTTCATAAATTTGGTTGAGTTTCCACTTGGTGGACCGGATCAATTTTTGGGTTTTGTAGAAAGACATTTCCCGGTTGCTTTTTTCCTTGATATCCATTTTTCTAAGCTTATTGTAAATCCTAAACAAAAATCTTGCCAAAATTAAATGTTACATTACCACAACGATAAAAAATTTATGGTAAGTTCAAAAAAAACCGTGAGACTGAACAACTTCTTAAAGAAAATTCAGACATACATTTATATTTTTTTATTTTCTCGATCACTCCGCAAGCCCTCCGGCCTTGCTCCGTGTTTCGCCCAACCTGCGCTAGCGCTTGTTTGGGCTTCAGGCTCCGTGAACCGCCCTGCGGTCGTTTCACTTCGCACCTCCGGGAGCCAAAGGCTTCCTTCACATAAACAAATACAACACAAACGCCTT
>JALVDN010000388.1 GCA_027008965.1 Flavobacteriales bacterium
TGCTCCTGCATTCACAGCATCTTCGGGGGATAAATAACCTACCCCTTTCATTCTTTTTTGGAAAATGAAATTGCCTGTCAATAAACGGTCATATTCAGGCAATACTTTTCGCATGTGCTTGATTAATCCCTTTACTTTTCGAGGAAACTCCGGATGCAAGTCAAACATCACTCCGCCGGGAATATTATAGCTCATCGTCAGGCGGGCGCCGGTAGTTTCTTCCATGATTTCATTGATCATTTCCCGGTCACGGAAAGCATACATAAAAGTGGTCAAGGCACCGATATCCATTCCGGTGACGCCCCACCACAATAAATGCGAAGCCAGACGTGTCAACTCGTTCATCATGGTGCGAATGACTTTGATACGGTCTGAAACTTCCACCTCAAGTGCTTTTTCCACCGCCAAAGCCACCGCTTCATTATTCATGTGTGAAGATAGATAATCAAATCTGTCAGTCAAGTGGATAATTTGCCTGTAGGAAGCATATTCGGTCATTTTTTCCACACCCCGGTGAATATATCCCAAATCGGGTTCAATATGTTTCACTATCTCTCCATCCATGGTCAATATCAAACGCAAAACCCCGTGTGTAGCCGGATGTTGCGGCCCCATATTCAGGAAATACTCCTGCGATTTTAAATCGGATGTAGATAATATTTCTTGATTCATCATACTCATTTTCTAATGATCATGAAATCGTCTTCGTAATCTTTTCTCAAAGGATGTCCTTTAAACCCGGGCGTAAGAAAAATTCTTTTCAAATTGGAATGACCTCTAAACCGGATACCGAATAAATCATAGATTTCCCGTTCGTGCAAATGGGCCGTAAACCATAAATCTTCCATGGTATCCACTTCGGGATTTTCACGGTCTTCTATATGGGTTCTAACCACCACTACAATATCATTAGACTTGCTTTCCAAATGATAGATAATACCCAAATCTTTGCCCCAATCCATACCTGTCATATTGAATAAAAAGTCAAAATTCAATTCGGGTTGGGTTTTTAAAATACGCATCACTTCCTTCAAATGTTGCGGGGCTACAACAATATTCAAATATTCCGAAACAATATCTTCAGGGAAAAGAATCACTTGCTCACCTTCGGCTAGTTTCTTTTCACTGCTCAATTCCCGGTTGATGTTTTCCAATATGTTTTTCAATTCTTCTCTTTTCATTTTTCCGGAACTTTTCCTTCATCAAATCCTTCAATCGGATTTTTTTGTTTGCGTTGACGAATACTTTCGTTTTGGATTTTCTTTTGTAGAAGCATCATGGCATCAAGCAACGCTTCGGGGCGAGGCGGACAACCCGGCACATAAACATCTACGGGAATCACATGGTCGGCACCGCGAACCACCGAATAATTATTGTAGTAAAACGGACCACCCGATATGGCACAAGCACCCATGGCTATCACATATTTGGGCTCCGACATTTGATCATACAACCGGCGCAATACGGGTGCCATTTTGGAAACAATCGTCCCGGCAATAATAATCAAATCCGCTTGTCGCGGTGAAGGCCGGGCCACTTCAAAACCAAAACGTGACCAATCATATTTGGCCGCTCCCGTTTGCATCATTTCAATGGCACAACAGCTCGTCCCGAAATACAAAGGCCACAATGAATTTTTCCTA
>JALVDN010000389.1 GCA_027008965.1 Flavobacteriales bacterium
TATGGATTGGATTATAATGAACTGGGGCGAAATTTGAAAAATATTTATCAATTGAAAATTTAAAAATAGCATGATTCATATCATTTTGTTCGGACCGCCGGGTGCAGGAAAAGGAACACAGGCAGGATTACTTGAAAAGAAATATAATTTTGTCCATCTTTCCACGGGAGATGTTTTCAGAGAAAACATAAAAAATCAAACGCCTTTGGGAAAATTGGCCAAAACCTATATAGATAAAGGAGAATTGGTTCCTGACGACGTAACTATTAACATGCTCAAAGACGAACTTCAAAAACTTAACAAAAATATAAAAGGGGTTATTTTTGACGGATTTCCACGAACATTGGAACAAGCCCATGCACTGGATGAAATGCTTTCGGAAAACGGTCATCAAATTGACCGGGTGATAGCTTTGGAAGTACCGGTTGAAATTTTAGTGGAACGTATCATGAACCGGGCCAAAACAAGTGGTCGTACGGATGATGCCCGGGAAGAAACCATCCGTAAGCGATTGGATCTTTATGAAAAGGTCACCCGACCGCTCAAGGAGTTTTATTCGGAGAGAGATTTGCTGTCCATTGTTAACGGGCAAGGGAAAATCGAAGAAATTCATCAACGAATAAGCAATATTATTGACGCCATCTAAACTTGTATGTCCACCGAAGGAAATTTTTCCGATTATGCCAAAATTTTTGTCAAATCGGGGAAGGGGGGCCAAGGCTCGGCCCATCTCCGCAGGGAGAAATATGTTCCCAAAGGAGGCCCCGATGGAGGTGACGGTGGAAGAGGAGGACATGTGATTGTCAAGGGAAACAAAAACTATTGGACGCTCTATCATTTCAAATTTCAAAAACACTTTAAAGCCCCGGCCGGAGAAGCCGGCGGACGAAACAGGCGGACCGGAAAATCAGGGGAAGATGTGTATATTGAAGTGCCTTTGGGAACCGTCATCAAAGATGCCGAAACAGGCGAAATAATAGGAGAAATCACCGAAGACGGACAAGAAATCATTGTGGCCAAAGGAGGAAAAGGCGGATTGGGAAATTGGCACTTTAAATCCGCTACCCGTCAAACACCACGCTATGCCCAACCCGGCGAACCGGGAGAAGAAAAATCCCTCATCCTGGAGCTCAAAGTTTTGGCCGATGTAGGATTGGTGGGTTTCCCCAATGCCGGCAAATCCACACTTTTGTCCAAACTCACCGCCGCCAAACCCAAAATAGGCGATTATCCTTTTACCACACTCAAACCCAATTTGGGAATTGTACCATACAGGGATTACAAATCATTTGTGATGGCCGACATTCCCGGAATCATTGAAGGGGCGGCCGAGGGCAAAGGAATAGGCCACCGTTTTTTGCGGCATATTGAGCGCAACTCCGTTTTGCTTTTCACCATTCCGGCCGATTCAAAAGATATCAGAGAAGAATATGAAATTTTGCTTTCGGAACTCAAAAAATACAATCCCGAACTTTTGAATAAAAAAAGAGTGCTTGCCATCACCAAATCCGACTTGCTGGACGAAGAACTCAAGGAAGAAATCAAAAAAGAACTACCACGCGATATTCCCTACGTATTTGTCTCTTCTTTCACGGGCGAAGGCCTGGAACAGTTAAAAGATTTATTGTGGAAGGTGTTGA
>JALVDN010000390.1 GCA_027008965.1 Flavobacteriales bacterium
TGAAATCGGGTTTATAAATCACTTTGAAATCAGGTATAAATTTTTTTATTTTGTTTTCAAGGTCTTTGGGCGTAAAACTTATGGCCGAAAGATTATAGGAAGACCTGATGTGAATTTGGTCTGACGACGTTTGCATCAACCGGATGGTGGCATCAATGGCATCATCAATATACATCATGGGAAGTTCTTCGTTTTGATCAATATAACATACATACGTTTCACCTTTTAAGGCATAATGGAACATTTCTATGGCATAATCTGTGGTGCCACCTCCGGGACGCACTTTCCAACTCAAAATTCCGGGATAGCGAATGCTTCTCACATCCACATCGTATTTATGATGATAGTATTCAATCCATCTTTCTCCGGCTAATTTACTAATCCCGTATACCGTATCAGGATCCATCACTGTAAATTGGGGAACTTTTTTCTTGGGTGTGTGGGGGCCAAAAACCGCTATGGAACTGGGCCAAAATATTTTACTAATTATTTTTTCTTTGGCAAGTTCCAAAAAATTGAAAAGAATTTTCATATTAATTTCCCAGGATAAGGATGGATTTTTTTCGGCTTTGGCTGATAAAATGGCAGCCATGACATATACTTCTTCCGCTTCATTTTTTAAAAAAAAGTCTCTTAGTTGATCATATCGCGTGGCATCCAGTTGAATAAATGTATCATCGGGAGTTTCCGGCGGATGAATGTCTATGCTCAAAATATTCTCATAACCATATAAAGATTTCAAACGACCGGTTAATTCGCTTCCTATTTGTCCGCTGGCGCCTACAACAACTTTTTTCATAATATCATTTCTTATAACAAAGTTACGCAAGTTTCTTTTATAGTGTATATTGTTTTAAACTTCCTCCAAAGAAATGATTTGTACACCGTTTTGTTTCATTTTTTCAAAAGCTTTGTCTTCATCTCCGGGTTGAAGATTGACTGCCCTTACTGCATCTTTCACCACATAAACTTCAAAACCGTTTTCGGCCGCTTTGACCGCAGTGGCCAACACACAATAATCGGTTGCCAACCCTACTACATATAATTTGGATATCCCTCTGATTTTCAAATAGCTTTCCAAATCATCGTTAGTGGCTTCAAAAGCCGAATATCCGTCATCCGACACTCCCGTTCCTTTGAGAAAAACTTTTTGAATGGATGAAATGTTTAATGATTCGGGAAATTTTGCTCCGTAGGTTCCACGAATACAATGAGGTGGCCATTTTTCAAAATGTTTGGTAGTGGCAGGATGCCAATCTTTGGATGCCAAAACCAATTCGAATTTTTCCTGCAATCGGTTGATAGGCGCAATCACTTCATCACCCCGTGGAACAGCCAATGCTCCTCCGGGTAAAAAATCATTTTGGACATCTACAATAAAAAGGGCCGCATTTTTCATTTGCTTAAAAATTTTTGGATGAGTGTTTGTCTTAAATCAAAAAGTTTTTTACTTATACCGACTTTGTAAATGTGAGGATTTTCAAAACGTTTGGTTTCTTCCGGCACCCTTTTCAAGCGTTTTTTTCTAAATTCCGAAATTCGATGTACGTCTTCTTCAATATTCAAAATTTTTCCGTTCCGCATCACCGGATGCCTCAGTTTTTCATATTTCAAATTTTTAATGACTGTGTTTTTAAAAG
>JALVDN010000391.1 GCA_027008965.1 Flavobacteriales bacterium
CAGTACCGGTATAAGTATGTCCATTCGGCATTTGACATCCGGCCGGGTCAAAAGATAAAGTTACATGCAGTGTATCTCCCGACAAAGTTCTTGTTATACTCACACAAGATGGATGGTGATTAGACGAGTTATTACTTGACGAACGATTTGCACTTTGTTCAAACATGGACTCAATTGAAAAAACAAGGTCTTCGGTGATTAAATCAGTTTTGGTTATAAGTTGAACGTCTTCAGAAGACAGGTCGTTTTCTTTAACCTGTTTTTTACATTGGGTTGTAATAAAAGTCAAAGCCAATACTGATAAAAATAGAACTAACCTTTTCATAATTGTTTTTTTGAATAAATATATCAAAAATTGTTCCATACAATGTTAATGTTATCGTTCTTTTGACCAACGGAGCGTTATGTAATACATGGCAGGAACCACTACAAGTGTTAAAAATGTAGCAAAAGACAAGCCGTATATAACTGCTTTAGCCAAGGGGCCCCAGAAGGCCACATTTTCACCTCCCGTATAGAAATTGGGATCAAAACGCGCAAATAGTCCGAAAAAGTCTAGGTTCATACCAATAGCTAAAGGGATAAGCCCCAAAATGGTTGTGATGGCTGTGAGCAAAACAGGACGAAGACGGGTTTTTCCGGCATGAACAATACTTTCTCTGATGATTTCAAGCGGGGTGACTTCTTCTTCGGGGACATCGTTTTCCAAACGTTTCCTTTTAATCGTCAGATTGATATAGTCTATCAATACGATTGCGTTATTCACAACAATTCCGGCCAAGGAAATAATTCCTATCATGGTCATCACTACAATAAATTCCGCCCGAGTGACAATAAGTCCCAATAAAACACCGATGGTGCTCAATAACACAGTGATCATGATAAGGAAAGGAACTTTCATGGAATTGAATTGCATCACCAAAATTAAAAATATCAACGCAACGGCTATCAGTAAAGCTTTGCTGAGAAACTTAAAGTTCTTTTTCATTTCCTTTTGTTCGCCTTCAATGGAATATTTTACGCCATCGGGTAAAGGATATTTTTGTAATAATTTATCTATTTTATTGACTATTTCATTGGCATTGTAGCCTTCTAACACATTGGATTGCAGGCTTATCACTCTTTTTAAATCCTTACGTTTAATTTTGCTGAAGGTGGATTTACTCTCAAGTGAAGCCACGGATGATACGGGAACCACTACAAGTCTACCGTTTTGGGGATTACGGTAGATGATGTTGAGATCCAAAATTTTATCCCGGTCATAACGATATGGTTTGGCCAAACGGACATTGATAGGATAATCATCATCCGCTTGTTTGAAAAGATCCGCTTCCGTTCCATAAATAGCGGTTCTTAATGCCTGACCTATTTGTCCGGTTTTAATACCCAGTTGTCCGGCTTTTTCCCTGTCTATAACTACATTCAGTTCAGGATTATTTTTATCTATATCGGGTTGAAGGTCTTCTATTCCTTGAATGCCTTGTTTGTCAATGTATTTTTTAACATCTAAAGCGGTTTGAAACAAAATATCATAGTCATCGCCCAATAGTTTTATGTCCACCGGTGGTCCCATAGGAGGTTTATGCTGGTCTTTATCTACTGACACTTGTATGCCTGCATATCCTTTTAATATTTTTCT
>JALVDN010000392.1 GCA_027008965.1 Flavobacteriales bacterium
ATAAAGAAGCATCAAAACGATTTAAAATCATTTGGCAATGAATAAAGTATTATTTAATCAAACAGGGGGATTTCCGTTGGAAACCGACACGCTGGATGCAATGCAGCAGGCATACGAAATGCTTCAAGCACTTGGTGAAATGGCCGGAAATTATGCCATTATCAAGGGGTGCGAAGTAAATGGCTCCAATGTGTCGGATGGAATCGTTTATATTGATGGTGAAATATTGCCGTTCCGGGGTGGATTGCTTGGTAGTGATGTAATTATCAAAGAAGAACGAACGCAACGAACTTTTGAGGATGGCCAATCCAGGGATGTATATGTAATAAGGTATGCAACCTTCGGTTCAGGTTCCGGTGCAATAAGTTGGAATAGCTTTAAACGTGTATTTCCTTTATCATCGGCTGTTTTCATTGATGAAGTTAGGATGTATGCCGGTGATTTGAACAATATTCCTCCCGGTTGGTATTTATGCGACGGCCAGAACGGAACCATTGACCTGCGCGATAGGTTTATTGTTGGTTATAATCCAAACAATCCTGACTACAATCAAATAGGAAACACCGGAGGGGAAGAAGAAGTAACTTTGACGGTGGATGAGATGCCTTCGCATAACCATCAAGTTACGGTAGGCCAATCGGGGAATCACCGGCATAATTATTCCAGACATGAGCCGGAACGTAAAGGTAAGTATGCCAACGAAGCATATTGGCGTGTAGGTGGAAACACACATACTCGACAAACGGATTATAGTGGTGCGCATACACACTCGGTAACTATTCACAATACAGGTGGGGGTCAACCGCATGAAAACCGTCCGCCTTATTATGTTTTAGCATTCATTCAATTCAAAGGCATTTAAAAAATCGTGATATGAAAATAGTAGATTTAAACACCATTAAATCCTGGTTTAAAGCAGGTAAAAAGCCAACCGAATCGCAGTTCCATGCTTGGATGGACAGTTTTTGGCACAAATTGGAAAAGATACCAATGGAAATCATTGACGGCTTGGGTGATCTTATGGCAAAGAAACTGGATGCCTATCAGTTTGACACTCATCTAATGGATGAAAATGCGCATAAGGAATTGTTTAAGAACAAAGTTGACACCTCACACCTGACGGATGCCAATGCGCATCAAACGTTGTTTGATCAGAAAGCTGATGCCAGTGCGCTTGCCGATCACATTGAAGACCCAGAAGCACACGAAGAACTATTCAACCAGAAGGTAGATACCTCGCACTTAACTGACACAAACGCCCACCAAGCATTGTTCAACCAGAAGGTTGACACCTCACACCTGACGGATGCCAATGCACATCAAACGTTGTTTGATCAGAAGGTAGATAAGGAACCCGGTAAAGGATTAAGTAGCAATGATTTTACAGACGCTCACAAAAACAAACTGGATAAAGTCCAATTACCAGAAGATTTACAGGTGTTTGAATCACTAAATGATGCACGAAAAGCGCTGGGTGATTATAAGGTTTTCTTATACAGCGAAACCAATTCGGATGGAGTTGTTTCACCCGGTAACTCGGTCATGGGAGTTACTTACCCGCAAAAAAAATAGTTAAAAAGTTAAAAAATATTAAAACGTCCGATTGATTATATCGGACGTTTCGTTTTGTAAATCGTGGGACGTTTGGAATGAAAGATTATACTCCGCCCGCCGGCGCGGGAGAGAACTTTAAATGTATAGTTTTGAAGGTGCTTAAAGTTCTTATGTATGAAAGTAAAAAAATACAATGAATTTAATCTGTACAAATTTGCCTTATATTGATTTATTTGAGAAACCACACTGAGCTATTTTGTGGTAATGTTTATTTACTATTATTCCGTTTTAATTATCAATAAGTATTTCACAGGCCTGCAAAAAATTTCATTTTTTCCCAGTTCTTCTTTAGTTAATATTTCAAATTGTTTAATTGAATTAAGGTCAATTTTAGTTCTTTCAATTAAACTATCGATTTGTGGAACACCATCGATAACAACAAGCATTGTTTTGTTTTTTTCAATTTTTTTTTGTCCGGCAATTAAACTATCTAAAATGAGATCATTTAATTTAACAAACTCACCAGGTTTGAATTGAGAAATTGAAACTTCTTGTTTTCGCTTATCAATTCGGACATTTTTAATGTTGTTTTTGTCAATAATAACCGTTTCTAAATTTATTTCTTGGTTGTCAAGAAGAATTTTGTAAGCTTTTGAATATTTTTTTAAAATTTTATATCTATCATATTCAATATTCCGGGTTGCACAACTTGAATAAAAAATCACGAAAGCCACAATTAATAGTATTTTTGTTTTATTCTTTTGATTAAAAATTAATATTAATATTTTGTATTTCATGAATGCTTTTTATTAGTGTGCTTTAGCTATTAATCAATGTAATATTTATTATTCAAAATAAATTATTAAAAATGTTTACTAAACAAACTTCACAATTTTAGGGTTTACACTAGCAAGATTCAATTAATAAGTGCATCTTTTTGTAAAATAAAAAAGTGAATTTATGGCCTTAGTTCTATTTTTATCATTTTTTCCCCTCTCATAATTTGAAGATTTAGTAGATTCGAAGGATCTAATAAATTTTCTTGTTCTTCATATTTTATTTGAGATACGGGTATATTGTTAATAGAAATAATCTTATCATCAATTTTAAGTCCGCTTTTTTCTGCAATACTATTTTCGTAAAGTCCTGAAACGATCCAATATCCCAATGTTTTATGTCTATCTACATAGATAAATCCCAGTTTAGGAAACTCAAATTTAGCAGAATAGAAGGTATTCGGTTTAAGATATAAATAACTACCTTTAAAATCTATCAATACATCAAATCTTTCTAAAATTCCATTTCCCAACAGACCTGCAAAATCATCAGAAGATAATGCACCAGTTCGGTTAGAGCTATAATCCATTGTAACATTATTAAAAGAAAAATCTCCCATTAGGAGTGAATCAGCTATAAAACTATAACCGGAAGATTCACCTCCCACTCCCCCATATTTGATATAGTATTTTGTTTTATTTTTTATAATACTGTCAAACTTGAACTTTTGAGCTAAAGGACTATTGATGGTAATTTCATTTCCAGAACCAAGGTCTAATAAAAATATTCCTTCTATTCGTATTGTGTCACTTATTTGAATCTCTAGAGGAATAAAAAATCTTTTATTATTTTGTATCATTTTGATTTTTGTAAATCCAGAAAGATTTACATGAGAAACATTTCTATGAATTTTTAAATATCCTTTTTCATAGTTGATTTCAAGTATTTTATCTGAAAAATATTCCCATCCGATTATTCCATCTGATATATCTCCTAGAATTGATTTTGAGTTTAAAACTGGAACAATTCGGGTTTTATAATGATTTTTTTGAAATAAAAAATTTACTGTGTCCAAAATGACAATTACCTTTTGGGGTTTAGTACCGGTTCCGGGTAAAATACCATAGGTTTTATTTTTATAAGAAAAATTATTTTTATGATAATAGGTTGAATCTAAATATAAATTTGAAGCTCCCGAATCAAACACAAAAATTCCAGGAACTCCATCAACCTTTCCTTTTAGGTATACATGATTTTTGTAATATATAATTGGAATACTGTCAGGTAAATATGGATTTTTAGTGATATCTTGACTGAACGAGTCGTTAAATACAAAAAAGAGTATTATAATAACTTTGACTTTTTTCATAGTGATTTAAAATATTAAATTAGTGATCTAAAATATTAAAAATATTTTATTGATAATATAATATATTTTTTTCTGATTCATTCAACCACCTTCCAAAAACCGTATAATTTTTTCGGTGGCCACGCGTGCCAAACGTTCATAACTTTCGCGGGTGAGCGCTCCTATGTGGGGCGTGAAAACCACTTTGTCGGATTGCAAAAGGTATCTTAAATCCTCTGGAAGTTTATCCATATCCCATACTTCGTTTTGAAAAGCGGTTTTTTCATGTTCCAACACGTCTAACCCCGCACCTAGCACTTTCCCCTTTTGAATCATGTCGGCTAAATCCTCTGTTTTTACAATCGGCCCGCGGGAAGTGTTCAGCAAATAAATGGGCTTTTTAAAAGATGAGAGAAAATTTTTGTTAACTAAATATCTTGTACTCTCATCCAAAGGAATATGCAGTGAAAGTATGTCGGACCGCTCAAAAATTTCATCCATTTCCACTTGTTTTGCATAGTCGTCTCCAAGTCCGGGTAGGATGTCATAAAAAATAATTTCGGTTCCAAAACCCGATAGTTTTTTAGCAAAGGCTTTTCCGGTGTTTCCATAGCCTATCAAGCCAATGGTTTTTCCTTGAATTTCGGTTCCGGTGTGTGTAAAACGGTTCCACATTCCTTGACGTATTTCACGGTCGGCTTGAGGAATGTGCCGTAAGAGTGAAATCAAAAGTCCCACGGCAAGTTCTCCAACAGCATCGGCATTGCCTTCGGGTGTGTTGATGAGTTGAATGTTTCTTTTTTGTGCTTCCGTTTTGTCAATATTATCCAGCCCAGAACCTACCCGGCAAATAAATTTTAAGTTATGGGCCTTTTCCAGAAATTTTTGGTCCACCGGAAATCTGCTCCGGATGATCAGTCCGTCATACTGTCCGATTTTATGCATTATTTTTTCTACGGGCGAAGTTAAATCCACATCCACTTGCCAACCTTTTTCACGGAGCGATTCATCCAGCAAGGGATGGGTATCATCTACACGCAGTATTTTATACGCGGGTTGCATATTGTTTTTTAAAAAATTCCCAGGTCTGTTTCAAGCCTTCATCAAAACGCACTTGCGGTTGATAGCCGAGTAATTGTCTAGCTTTGGAAATATCGGCCAGTGAATTGCGTACATCGCCCGGCCGGGGTTCATCATGAACGGGATGTATGGTTTTACCTGAAATTTTTTGAAGTCTTTCAATCAATTCCAACAGTGAAAAATTTTCGCCTACGGCCACGTTATACACTTCATTGTCAGCTTGTTCTCCGGCAAAGAAGGCTTTGATATTGGCTTGCACCGCATTTTCAACAAAGGTGAAGTCGCGTGTTTGTTTGCCGTCACCGTGAATAACGGGCGGTTTGTTTTGTAAAACGGCTATCATGAACAAAGGGATGACGGCGGCATAGGGGCCTTCGGGGTTTTGTCGCGGACCGAATACATTAAAATAGCGCAATCCGATGGTTTTAGTATGGTATAATTTCCCGAAAACACCTGCGTACAGTTCGTTTACATATTTCGTGACCGCATAAGGAGAAAGGGGGTTGCCGATATTTTCTTCTTTTTTGGGGAGTGCCGGACTGTCACCATAGGTGGAACTGGAGGCGGCATAGACCATTTTCCGGGTTTTGGGAGAATCTTTTATAGCCGTCAATACATTTAAAAATCCGGTTATATTCACATCGTTGGTTGTCAAAGGATCTTTGATGGAGCGTGGAACCGAACCCAGAGCGGCTTGATGGGAAACATAATCGGCTTGGTTAACAAGTTTTTGAACCAAATGAAAATCACGAATATCTCCTTCAATGAATTCAAAAGCGGGATCGTTTTCAAAAGCTTTGATGTTTTCTATGGAACCGGTAGAGAGGTTGTCTAAAACAATAACTTTACCTGCATCGTATTTCAGTAAATATTCCACAAGATGCGATCCGATGAATCCGGCCCCGCCGGTGATGAGAAAGGTATACTTTTTTAAATCCTCACGATGAAAAGGCGTTTGATACATTTCTACAATCTTTTGGTGACGATGTTTTCGGGTAAAAATGCTTTTACGTCATAGATAACCCCTTTTTTGTTTTTGAGTTTTTCAAAGTCCAATGGTTTGAAATCTCGGTGCGCAACCGCCAATATAATGGCGTCGTAAGGTGCATTTATATAGGGATTGGGGATTAAATCTATTCCGTATTCTTCTTGCACTTCGCCGGGATCGGCCAACGGGTCATAAACATCCACATTGATTTTGAAATCTTTCAGTTCATTGATCACATCAATAACACGGGAATTTCTAATGTCGGGAGTGTTTTCCTTGAAAGTTATTCCCAAGACCAAAACTTTGGAATCTTTGACCGGAATATCATGATGAATCATGGTTTTTACGGTTTCTCCCGCTACATATTTTCCCATACTGTCGTTCATTCGCCGTCCGGCCAGAATAATTTCGGGATGATATCCCGCTTCTTCGGCTTTTTGTGCTAAATAGAACGGATCCACACCGATACAATGTCCACCTACCAATCCGGGTGTATAGCGATGAAAATTCCACTTGGTGGCGGCGGCATCCAAAACCGAATGGGTATCAATATCCAACAGATTGAAAATTTTAGCCAGTTCGTTTACAAAAGCAATATTGATGTCGCGTTGTGCATTTTCAATGACTTTGGCCGCTTCGGCCACTTTGATGTTGGGTGCTTTGTGTGTTCCGGCCACAATGATACTTTGATATAAACGGTCAATTTTTTCGGCTATTTCAGGAGTAGATCCCGATGTTACTTTCACAATGTTGTGAACGCGTCTTTGTTTATCCCCAGGATTGATTCGCTCGGGTGAATAGCCCGCATAAAAGTCCTTGTTGAATGTTAATCCGGAGTTTTTTTCGAGAATAGGAACACAAATTTCTTCGGTTACACCGGGATATACAGTACTTTCATAAATAACAATATCTCCGGGTTTTAAGTGTTTCCCTACGGTTTCACTGGCTTTTTCAAGCGGGGTGAGTACGGGGCGGTTATGTTTATCGGTCGGAGTAGGGACGGTTACAATATAGATATTGGCGGAATCCAGTTCGCTTTCATGGTCTGTAACATACAATCCGTTTGATTCATCATTTACATTTTTCAAAACACTTTGTAGCAAATCATCCTCTACT
>JALVDN010000393.1 GCA_027008965.1 Flavobacteriales bacterium
AAAACTCCCCGATGAATGAATATGTTCCAAAACCAAAAGCCGGCCGTCTTTTCTCAACAACTGATGGTATCTTTCAACGGCGGCGGGATAGTCCTTGACCGAACACAAAACCAGCATGGAAACAATGAAATCATAACCGCCCTCTGGCATATGTTTGATAACTTCATCACTTTCCAAGCCGGCATTGATAACTTTTATATGTTCCGGAGGATTTTTCTTTATTGATTTTTTATACATGGCTTTATTAGGCTCAATGGCAATCACCTTTACATCCTCAGGATAATAATTAAAATTCACACCTGTTCCCGAGCCCACTTCAAGCACAGTTCCACTTGTTTGATCCAACATTTGCTTTCTGACCGGACCTATCTCCCGTTCCAAACCCTCCAAAAAAGGATCGTAAACCGAAGCCACTATGTGCGAATACCAACTCAATATTTGCTGATTTCTCTTTTGAACTCCTCAAAGGCTTCTTGTAAAGCTTTTTGAATACTTTCCGGGTCGGTTTTGTATTGCGGATATTCGGGTTTTTTCTCGGGGAAGAGTTCCATGTAAAGCGTTTGCGAAGGATAAGCAAAACCAACCCCCAATTTTTCGGCCAATTTCAAAATTCCCAAGTGCAGAATGTGACGTCCATGCATTTCTTCGCCCCAATCGTTGGTTTTGAAATATACATTCAACAAAATATTGAGCGAAAAATCTCCATACTCCACAAATTCCACATTATAAGGTTTCACGTTATACGGCGTATAATCCGAAGAATTTCTGGTGAGCGGATGCAATTCAATGAGTTGCTTAATACCCTCCACAAAAGTTTCTATAAGTTCCGGCGGTGTGTCATAACGTATGCCTAACATGGTTTTATACCGCCTGTAAACTCTTTTTCCTTTGTTATTGATGGCAATTTCCGCCAATTTACTATTGGGAACTTTGTAAATAGACGTATCGGGAGCGCGGATAATAGTAGACCGGAAACCCACTTCTTCCACCGAACCTTCAATATTGTCAAACACAATCCAATCGCCGATTTTAAAAGGTTTGTCCACAAAAATCATGAAGGTTCCGATAACGTTCTTAATGGTATCTTGCGAAGCCAAACCAATGGCCAAACCACCAATGGAAGCACCCGCAATAACGGTTTTAGGATCCGCACCGAAAACAATAAGCAATTTAAACAAACCAAAAACCAAAACAAGCGCTTTCAGCGTATTACGTAAGATGGGAATAAGCTGATCATCCAACTTGCTTTCGGTTTCTTCAGCCCGGGATACAAAAAACGACATGATCAAATCCACCAACTTCAAGAAAAACCAAATCCAAACTCCCAACAACACCACCTGAATCCCCGAAATCAGAAAAGCACTAACCCCTTGCGGAAGCAATAAACTCGGAAGGAATTTTAAAATGAAATATAACGAAAACAAATAGGATACCGGGTCGGAAAATTCATTCAAACGTTTGTCAATCCGTTCGATATTGAAACGTTTCGGTACAATTTTGTTGCGCAATAATTTCAAGAAATAATAAAACAATCGCTTCGTTATGATATGAATGATCCAAGCAATAAATAGTAACAAAATCAAACCCAACCACTGCCAAAGTTCCAAGCCTAAAAGTTCCGCTTTTAACTGGGAAGGAATATATTTGATAAAACCTGTTCCATAGGGGTATAGTTCATCAAAAAGCCGGTCTATTTGAGCCACGGTTTCCTTGGAATAATACCATTTCGTTCCGTATTTTTCCACATATACTTCCGGCAAGCGAACCGGAAACAAGATATAAGCATGTCGCGGAAACGGAAAATGCACACTGTCCGTATAATCCGGATCGTTGGGAATGCCGGAATAATCCACTGTCAAACCTTTGCCTTCAAAAATATATTTGAGTTTAATGGCTTTGTCTATCGCTTCTTCTCCCGATAGGCCATAAATGGTTTTGGCTGAAATCTCAGGATGATAGTTCTTGGGTTTCAAGTTTTCCAAATGCGTATAAACCGTAGCCCGCGGACTTTTCAAGGACGATTCTTGCGCATAAAAAACCAAAGAAAAGAAAACAAAAATAACCAACCAAACTTTCTTCATCATCCCGGAATGAATTTATTGTCATTACAAAAATAAGCTTATTCTTTATATGCTCGTTATAGATTTTAAATATTTTAATGTATTTGAAAGGCGTCAAGCCGCCAACGGCTCGCAACCCGCCGGCTCGCCGTTGGGTCTTTCCGCCGGCCTCGGAACCCCGGCGGATTTCGGTCACAGCATCTCATCCGCCGGGTTTCCTCGGCTTAATAATTTTTAAAAAGTATTTCTAAAATTTTCGCCGGCGGGCGCAGTGTTATCCTTGCGAAGGTGAAAGCGAGTTTTTGTGTTAACGCCCAATGGCTATCAAATTGAATGGCTATAAAAAGTTTCTTTTTCACCTGTTCTGCTTCATAAAATGATACCATAGCTTTGGCTATGCAATCATTTTCTTCATTGAACAAATAAAAAATAATTCTTTTTCTATCTCATCCCCTTGATAGCCATTGGGCGTGTTGAGGAGGCTCCGAAGAATTGAGGAGACCCCGCAAACCACCATACAAAAACAGCTTGAGCCGAGCAAGATTTAAACGGAGCACGCCACTAGGCGCCCAACAAAAAATATTTAACGGATTAAAACTTATCTTTGTAAGGTATTAAAACCAGTTTGTGAGCGTTTACAGACAATTTGCCAAGGATACTTTCATATACGGACTGGCGTCGGTGTTGCCGCGGGCGGTAAATGTTTTGCTGGTGAGTTTGCATACTTATGTTCTTCTGCCGGATGCGTATGCGGTGAATACCAAGTTTTATGTGTTGATTGCATTTTTCAATGCGCTTTTTACCTACGGCATGGAAACGGCCTTTTTCAGGTTCTACACACGTTTTGATAAAGACCCGAAGGTTTTACGAACGGCTTTCACTTCCCTTTTGGTGAGCAGTATATTGTTTGCCGGACTTTTGTTTGTCTTCCGGGAACCTTTATTGAATATTTTGGAAGTGCGCGAAGAAATTTACCTGGTTTTCATCAGTATTCTTTTGCTGGACACTTGGATGGTCATTCCCTATGCCTATTTGCGTGTAACCCACCGTTCGGTGAAGTTTGCTTATTACCGGATTTTTCATGTGGCGGTCTATGCTTTTTTCAATCTGTTTTTCCTGATTTGGTTGCCTCGTATTTGGAAAGAAGGAACGTCAGTTTTTGACTGGTATATGTCGCAACCCAAAGTGTATTACATCTTTTTGGCTAATTTAATTGCTTCGTTTTTGACCTTTTTATTGTTTGTGCCCATGTTGATGCGCTTCAAGTTAGGTTGGGATTCCGGCTTGTGGAAAAAAATGCTGGGCTATGGATTGCCCGTGATGTGGGCAGGTATTTTTTATATCATCAATGAAAATTTTGACAAACTGGCTTTGGATTACTATTTGGGCGGCGAGGTGATGGGCGCCTATTCGGCGGTGTATAAAATCGGCGTGTTTATGATTTTGTTTATCACCGCTTTCCGGTTGGGCGCTGAACCTTTCTATTTCAATCAAAGCAAAGAAAAAGATGCGCCCGTTCAATATGCCCATATCATGACGGCTTTTGTAGTATTGGGCAGTTTGATCATGCTCTCGGTGGTGATGTTTCTCCCTTGGATTGTGTGGATTTTCATAAGAAACCAAGCCTATTTGAAAGCTTTGGATATTGTTCCGGTGATATTGTTGGCCTATTTGTTTTTGGGTATTTATTTCAACCTCTCCGTTTGGTATAAACTTACCGACCGCACACGCTACGGCATGTTATTTTCATTCATCGGCGCCGCAATCACCGTTTTACTGAACATTTGGTTGATACCCAAAATCGGTTATATGGCTTCGGCTTGGGCGACTTTGGCCGCTTATTTAGTCATGACCGTTCTTTCTTTTTGGACCGGAAAAAAATATTATCACATTCCCTATCAAACGCTGAAGGTTGCATTTATTGTTTTAACCTCCGCGGTTTTGAGTTTTGTGATGTATGAATTTTTTTACCGCAACTGGATTTATAAGTCTTTATTGTTTACTTTATTTTTGATTTTGATTTATCGTTTGGAACAAAAAACTTTTCAAGCCTTGTTTGTATGGAAAAGAAAAAAATAAATGTAGCGGTGGCCATGGGCGGTTTTTCGTCGGAATATGAGATTTCGCTCCAAAGCGGAAAAACGGTTGTAAATAATTTAAACAAAGAAAAATACAACGTTTTTCCGGTGATTATTTCACCCGAAGAATGGTATGTTCAACTTCCGAAAGGAAAATTTCTCATAGATAGAGCCGACTTTACCTGGAAAAAAGGCGCACAAATCCAAAAATTCGACATCGTTTTCAACGCCATTCACGGTCATCCCGGAGAAGACGGGGTGTTGCCGGCCTATTGGGAAATGCTGGGCATTCCGCACACCTCATCGGATTTTGATAAAATGGCGCTCACCTTCAACAAAATGTACACCTTGGCCGCCGTCAAAGCCTACGGTATTCCGGTGGCGCGCTCCATTTATTTGAACATGCATGATCCGGTGGATCCGGATGAAATGATTCGTGAAATCGGACTCCCCTTGTTTGTCAAACCCAACAGGGCGGGTTCAAGCTATGGCATCAGTAAGGTCAAAACCAAAGAAGAACTCTTGCCTGCGCTGAATTATGCTTTCAAAGAAGACAAAGAAATCATCATTGAAGAATTTTTGGAAGGACGTGAATTTTCAGTAGGAGTAATTAAACTCAACGGCAATACCGAAGTTTTTCCCATCACCGAAATCATCTCCGAAAACGAGTTTTTTGACTACGAAGCTAAGTATTTAGGCAAGGCACAAGAAATAACACCGGCGGAATTGGATGAACCTACCCGTCAAAAAATCATAGAAACCGCCCGCCGGGTATATGATGTTTTGGATTTAAACGGTGTTTCGCGTGCCGAATATATTCTTCACAACGGGAAACCCTATTTTCTTGAAATCAACATGGTTCCCGGTTTGACCGAAGCCAGCATTTTGCCACAACAAATACGAGCTGCAGGCTACCGGTTGAGCGATGTTTTTGATGAAATCATCCAAGCAAGCCTCCAACGAAAACAAAAATGAACGAGCTGAAAAATATCGTAGAACAAAGCATGGAAATTATCCGTGAAGCGGGACAAAACATCAAAAACCGGGCGGGAAAAATACATCAAACCCAAATTCAACATAAATCCCCACACGATTATGTGACCGAAACCGACAAAGAAACCGAACTTTTTCTCGTGAAAGAATTGGGCAAAATCCTCCCCGGAAGTTCTTTCCTCACCGAAGAAAAAACCGCCGCTTATCAACAATCGGACTATGTGTGGATTATTGACCCCATCGACGGCACCACCAATTTCATTCACGGCCTGTTTCCCGTCTCCGTTTCCGTGGCCCTGCAACACCAACAAAAAACCGTTTTGGGCATTGTTTATGAAGTGGGCGCCGGTGAAATGTTTCATGCCATAGCGGGAGAAAATGCCTTTTTGAACCGTGAAAAAATACGGGTTTCCTATGAACAAAAGATGGACAACGCCTTGATAGCCACCGGATTCCCCTACAAAGATTATGATCACTTGGATGCCTATATGCAAAGTTTCCGCCACCTGATGTTTCACACCGCGGGTATCAGACGGTTAGGTTCCGCCGCCGCCGATTTGGTTTACGTGGCCTGCGGCCGTATGGACGGTTTCTATGAATACGGACTCAACCCTTGGGACGTGGCCGCAGGCGCCTTCATCGTGCAACAAGCAGGCGGGCGCATTTCGGATTTCGCAGGCGGAAATAATTGGCTTTTCGGCAAGGAAATGTTGGCCACCAACGGACCAATTCATGAAGAATTTCTCCAACACCTCAAAATATTTTTAAAATAACCGCAGGATTTTGATTATTTTTTCAGGGCGCCTTATGGCGTGCTCCGTTTAAATCTTGCTCGGCTCAGCCTGCGGATGTAATATTGGCCTGCGGGGTCTCCCGGCATTCGCCGGCGAGCCTCCTCGGCCAAATATCCGCTCGGCTTCGCCTTCAAAAGGATATCACTGCGCCCGCCGGCGCATTTTTTTATTCATATATACAACAAAATGAAATGCATTTATATGATAGAAATTTAGAATTACAACAGGGTATTATTCCTATCCCGTTCCCACATTTGCGGATTTTGCATAATATATATGCGAATGCGGTTCAATTCCTGTTCATTGCGGATCACGCGGTCATAATAATTCGATTGCCAGTCGAAATCCGGATAAATACGGCGGGAATTGCGGGTAACGGCGGATTTGTATGACCTAACAACGGTTGACAATGAACCGCGTTTGGGCGAAATTTGTACCATTTTTTGGTTTTTCCCGTTTGTTTTGTTTCGTTCGTTTACGTTATCGGCGACGTTATCGGTGTCAATATTTTTATAACCATCAATCCACAAAATACCGTGTACGTGATTAGGCATAATCACAAATTCATCCAAACGGACAAACAGAAAATGCTGCGGAATTTCACTACAAAATTTTTACGCCATTTTTCCCAATACGTTCAATAGCATTTCACCATCGGTAATTTCACCAAAAAAATGTTTACGGTTTTTGGTTACAATGGTGATGAAATACGCCCCCTTCCAACCTGTAATCATAACCGGGTAAACGGTGGGATCTAATACGATATTTGTTGCGGAATTTTTTGGACATTTCATTGGGTTTGTAGAATAGACAATAATGCTAATAATGATTTATCATTATTTTTTACATTGCCTTGCGTTGTAGAAACACTAAGCACGACTTCTCTATAATCAAAAAAATTTACAATGAATGTTTAAACTGTTCCAAGAA
>JALVDN010000394.1 GCA_027008965.1 Flavobacteriales bacterium
AGATTCGCAAGGTTTGTGTTTTGTCGGGAAAGTGGACTTGCCCGACTTTTTGAGGCAACAGTTGGAGCCTAAAGAAGGTGATATTATTGTGATTCCACGTTCCTATTATGAACGGTTTGAAAAACCGGAAAGCTTTGCGTATGAAAGAGAAAGATTGGAATTTCTTGCCAAAAAATATCAGTATAAGCCGGAAGACGGAAAAGTTGTAGGAAAACATCAAGGAGCCCATTATTTTACCATCGGGCAAAGAAGAGGCTTGAACGTGGGTGGTTTCAAAGAACGCACCTTTGTAATAGGCACCGACGTGGATAAGAACATCGTTTATATCGGCGAGCATTACACTCATCCCGGTTTATACCGGCAAGCCATTAAAATCCCGTTGGAAGAAACCCATTGGATTCGTGAAGATTTAGCATTGCAACCGGGTGAAAAAATGCGCGTTAAAGCACGCATACGTCATCAACAACCTTTGCAAGGTGCCACGCTTCATGCTTACGACGATGTATTGTTTGTGGAATTCGACCAACCGCAACAAGGCGTGGCCGAAGGCCAATTTGTGGCGTGGTATGTAGATGATGAACTTGTCGGATCAGGTGTAATCAACTGAGTGAAAACCTTGCAGGAAATATACGATTGGTTTAAATCGGAACTTCAAGAAGTTTACGATGCGAAGGAAATTCAGTGGCTTTTTTTTCTATTTCTTCAACATTTGGAGCGCGTTGAAAAAACTAAATTTTTTTTAGCTCCCGATACGCCTGTTCAATCCACCAAGTGGGACGAGGTTATTTTTCGGTTAAAAAATGAAGAACCTTGGCAATATATTATTGGTGAAACCGAATTTTACGGGTTAAAAATCAAGCTAAACCAACATGTTTTGATTCCACGCCCCGAAACCGAATATTTGGTTGAGATTATACATAAAGATTTGAAAAAAACACCTCCCGGTATCATTTGGGATTTGGGAACCGGAAGTGGTTGTATTGCTTTGGCACTTGCCAAACTCTTCCCGGATGCCAGGGTTATTGCCCAGGATTATAAAGAAGAGGCATTAGAAGTGGTTCAACAAAATGCCGGTTATAATAAAATCAAAAATGTGGAAATCTTTAAAGGAGATATTTTAAAAAAAGAATTTCCATCTGTTCAACCGGATTTGATCGTTTCCAATCCGCCGTATATCAGTCTTTCGGAGACAATTATTATGAAACGAAATGTGCTGGACTATGAACCTCACGATGCTTTGTTTGTTCCTGAAGATGACCCTGTGATTTTTTATAAACTAATAATTGATTATTTTATTGAAAATACACTTTCTCATACAAGGTTATATTTTGAGATCAATCCCCGGTTTGTAACCGAACTTGATGTATTTATCAAGTCCAAAAAATTGGCATTTGAATTTTTGAAAGATTTATCGGGAATAAAAAGGTTCGTACGAATTGAAAAGCAAAATATCATAAAATGAATTATCTTTAATCAAACATTTTTTCCATTGATGGATATTGAAATCAAACATTATGATGAACTGACCAAAGATGATTTGTATGCTATTTTGCAATTGCGGGCCAAAGTGTTTGTTGTGGAACAAAATTGTCCGTATGTGGACCCTGACGGAAAAGATCAGGAAGCTTGGCAT
>JALVDN010000395.1 GCA_027008965.1 Flavobacteriales bacterium
CCGTATTCTATTTCGGGGTTTTTGTCAATTACTGTAAAATTAGTGTTGTCATCCACTATGTCGGGGTCGCCGGGATAATTGTGAAAATATTCGTTGGCTCTTAAACGATTGACCGTGATATTGGCCAAACGTTGTTGAGCAGGTATTTCCACATACAAACGGGCATAAGTATCAATAGGTGACCCGTTGTTCATGCTTCCGGTGAAATGAAGTATTTTTTCTCCACTGCTTGAAAAAGTGTGGTCTAAATAAAAAGTTTTCAATTCGTTATCTTCAATAATCAAATGATTCGTTCCATCGCCGAAATCAACAAACAAGGTTTTGACCGGATTTTCGGTTTGTTGCATCAAGCCATATAAGAAATTAAAAGTAACTTTACCGGCGGAATTGGCTTCCACTTTCTCTTCATAAGGTCCAATGACCACCGCTTGTAAGTCTAAATACGGATCTTTGCCGGGAATTTCACGATATTTAAACTGTCCGCTTGTGCTATCAATCTCTATTTTTGGGTTGGTTTCTTCAAAGGCCTCCGGAGGAATAAAAGTAAAATCAACATTCAGCAATCCTACTAGAACCTGATTGTTTTCTTCGGCTGATACTGACAAAAAATGCAGTCTGTCAGGATCTAACAAATTATTAGTACCCCCCCGGCGAGATAAAGTTCATAAACGGCTTGTTGAAGGTGATTTCCGGAAGTTGTGTCCGTGCGTCCGTTTTGATTAAACATATAAAGTCCGGCCCAGGGGAAAACCCTGTTATACAAAATTTTGTTTTTGAACTGTGAGGAATCCAATTCCGATGTTGTCGATTTCATTTTGGTGTAGAAAGACACATCGGTGTTGTTCTGGGTGAACGCCAAACTCACCCATACAAGAAGTAAAGGTAAAATGAAGCGTCTCATTTGAAATAAAGTTTAATGGTTTAATCTATAAAACAAAAATATAAAAATTTTTCATTATCAAAAGCAAGTTAAAACATTTTTTGTTCAAATTAAAGTTTTTAACTTATTTTATGTAGTATTAACATTTACCATAAGTGTTGTTTTCGTCCAAGAAATCACCTTTAGAAAATTCGCGCCTGCGGGCGAAGTGATATCCTTTTGAAGCCCCGCCGGATTTTTTGGCCACGGCGAGGAGGCTCCGAAGAAGTGAGGAGACCCCGCAGCCGTGCTGTGCCAAAAACCGAGCGGGGCGAAAAAGATTTAAGCGGAGCACGCCAAATGGCGCCCTGAAAATCAAAAAAAATAATTTTGTCTTTCTGTGTGTTTTGAAAAAGATGATTGTCAATATACTAATATTCTTTAAATTGCGTTTTATAATCATCTTTTAATCATTCATGAAAAGAGCGATTGCTTTTTGGTTTGTTGCAGGACTAGCATTGTGGTTAATTTCATCTTGTTCCACCAAGCGGGCTACGTTGGTGAGTAAATCCTATCACAGCCTCACCTCGCGCTACAATGTTTTGTTTAACAGCCGTGAATCGCTCCGGAAAGGAGTGAAGGAATTGGAAGACAAAGCCACTTCGGATTTCTATTCGGAACTTCCGTTGGAGGGCATTGAATTTGACGACAAGGTTTATTTGCCGGGGCAGTCCAAATCGCCCTACATAGAAAAAGCGGAGGAAAAA
>JALVDN010000396.1 GCA_027008965.1 Flavobacteriales bacterium
ATTTCTCAGTCGTTCATTTCGTTCACTCCTTCGAAATGACAGACTCTCCTACAATAAAATCAGTAGCGCATTTAAACCAAATCTAAAATCTTACATCGTTAATCGATGTTAAATATTCCCATCAAGCGCCGGCGGGCGAAGTGGTATCCTTTTGAAGGCCCGCCGGATTTTTGGCCACGGCGAGGAGGCTCCGAGCCACGACGAGGAGACCCCGCAGCCGTGCTTTGCCAAAAACCGAGCGGGGCGAAAAAGATTTAAACGGAGCACGCCATAAGGCGCCCAAGTGATTTTTTTATAAAAGTTTTAAAATTCTCCCGGCAACAATTTCAGGCGTCATGTCGTCCCAAATGTTTTCGTAGCCCTTGCAAATTTTGTTTCCGTAAATGGAACAGGGAAGTTTGGGGTATTTTTTTAAATCGGGGGTGAGTTGATAGGCCCCGGTTTGTCCGAAGGGAGCAAATCCGGCATAGGGATGGGTGATACCCCAGGTGGTGAAAACCGGGATGCCGTAGTTGGCCGCCAAATGCCCGTTGCCCGAGTCCATGGACCACATCATATCCAGACGGGAAATGATTTCCAGTTCTTTTTCGAAATTGAACATTCCGGCCAGGTTGAAAATGCGGTTTGTATCCGTCACCAAAGAATCCAATAATTTTTTTTCGGAAGGAGCGCCGAAAAGCAAGATGGAAACATCATTTCGCTTGTTGATGATTTGTTGAATAACTTCACGGGTTCCGCCCAAAGGATATTGTTTACCGACGTGTCGAGCAAGAGGTGCCACACCGAGCAGGGTTTGACCTTTGAAAATATCAAGAAAAAGTTCAACTTCTTCACTGACTTGTAATGTAATGGGTTCAAAAAACGATAGGTCCACTTGAAAGCCTGCTTTTCGGAATACGTCGGCATAGCGTTCGTGGGTGGTTTTGAGCGGTTGGGCATGTAGTGCGCCTTGTTTGATTAACTTCCTTTTTTCTTTTCGGCCCTTGTTTATGACAAAAACTTGATTGCCTTGAAGTTTCAAGTAGAAGCGAAGGATTTTGGTGCGAAGCACATCGTGCAAATCCAGAAAAGTGTCAAGGTGCAGTTGATGTAGTTCCCGGCTTAATTTCCACAATTGAGCAGGTGAATGGTAGGTTTTGTCCACATCCTTGCCGGTGAATTCCACGCTTTCCAAACCTTTGAAAACGGGTTTGAAAAAAGGCCGTGAAATCATTTTTATTTGAACATTGTTTTGACGGGCGACGCATTGCAACACCGGGACGGTCATGGCTACGTCGCCTAGGGCCGAAAAACGCCAAGCAACTACTGAAGCAGTGTGGTTCATTTTTTCTTTCCGTAGAGGACAGGATTTAAGTCGGGGTCATTATACATTTTCATCTGCTTGTAAACTTTCATGTATTTTTCACCCCGGGCAATATCTTCAAGCAGTTCGTCTATGGCCGTGGAAAGGTCTTTTTGTTGTTCAAGCAGAATGTTGTATTTCTCTTCCACTTCTTTTTTCTTTGCGGGGCTTAGGTCTGTGCGTTTTCGCTCTTCGTTCATGTGATAGATTTTCAAGGCCAGAATAGAAAGCCGGTCTAAGGCCCATGCCGGACTTTCGGTGTTTATTTTGGCATCGGGTTTGGGTTTGACGTCTTTGAAATAATTTAAAAACCAACTGTCAATATATTCCACTACATCCGTTCGTTCTTGATTGCTTTTGTCAATCCACCGTTTGATTTCAAGCGCTTTTTCGGGTTCAATGTTGGGGTCGCGTATGATATCTTCCAAATGCCATTGAACTGTGTCAATCCAGTTTTTCAGATAGAGCAGATGTTCCAAACTGTCTTTGGGATAGGGATTGTCAATGGGTTGATATACACTGTCGGTTTCATGGTATTTCCGGATACTTTCATTGAAAATTCGGTTGGCTTTTTCGGCTATTTTCATAATGCTGAGTGGTTTAATTTGCTATGGATTTTTCTTCTGTAAAGATATCAATAAGTTCGGTTAGTCGGTAAATGGTGTGTGCCACAGTGGGCGGAATATCCGTTTTCTTTTCCGGGTCAAATAAAATCCCTTGCATGCCCACATTAATAGCCCCCAGAACATCGGCTTTCAAATTGTCTCCCACCATCACCGAAAGATGTGCAAATGTTCCGGCTTTTTTCAAGGCGTGATTAAAAACATCGGGATGTGGCTTGAGTTTTCCGGTTTCTTCGGATACGGTTATGGTTTTGAAAAAACATTCCAATCCGGAATTTTGTATTTTTTTGAATTGTACTTCCTTGAATCCGTTGGTGAGTAGATGCAAATTGTAATGTGGCTTTAAAACTTGCAATACTTCCTGGGCGCCTGGAAACAAGCTGGTTCCTTCAGGTAAAATTTCCAAATATTCTTCTGCCAATTGATGAATAAAATCATTGTCAATCGGGATATTAAGTGCGTCAAAGGTTTGTTTTAAACGTAAATATTTTACTTCTTCTTTGGTACGTTCTCCGTGGGCATATTGATGCCATAATGCTTCATTTATGGGATGATAGATTTTGAAAAAATCTTCCGGATCAAATGGAAAATCATAAGTTTCAAATAATATTCTGTAAGCCCGCTTGGAATTGGTTTCAAAATCCCATAAGGTGTGATCCAAGTCAAAAAATATATCGGTTTTCCGGTTCATTTTTCACTGAATGTTTCAATGGTTTGTTTATACACTTTGGTCCAACCGCTCCATTCTTCAAAATCCGATAGAACCGCATTATGAAAAACGGGCAAAAACCAACCGCCGTAACGCTTGATAATATTTCCGTAATAATGTATGGTTTCCCATGCTTTTTCCGCTCTTTGCGCGGGAGGTAATGTTTGAATGCCGGGATGATGAAAGTTTAATTGATAATCGGTTACCGGAACAGGATAAACAAGTAAATCCGTGACGTTTTCTTCTTCCAGATCATAAAAATAAAACGGGTGCGAAGTAGAAGCCCTGAAACCTTCTTTCCGGGCAAATCCCATGGTGTAATCTTCCTTGATTTCGTGTTGCCATAATTGAATATAAGATTCCGGAATTTTTATTTTAAAAAAATGGAAGAGGGTTTTGTTTACGGGCTTGTGTATGATTTCTTCCAAACGTTGTTTTTCCCATTTGAATTTTTGCAAATCCTCCGAAGCATAATAGGAAACCAGTAAACCTACATCCGAATAATCCGCCATTTCCACTATGGTTTTTTTCAAAGCAGGACGCAATGGGGAAACATTGTGGTCAAAATGCGAGTAATTCCCCACCAAAAAAAAACTGGTCAACGGGTGATTGAAAGTCTTTTTTAGACGGATAATTTCATCAAATGTATCATAAGGGTCTTTAGAACTGAAAAATCCGAATTTTAATCTATTCCATAGATTTTTCCATTTTAATGTAAACAAACTTTCAACAATACCACCCGAATGCCTGACAATACCTTTATATTTATATAAGTGCGAAATCGATATGCTCATAATCGGATTAAAACGGAATGAAGGCAAAGGAAAACGATAGTCCTCAAATTTTTCTTCAAATTTTTTCTTGAACAAATCCAACCAAATTTCTATTAAAGGTTGGTCTAAAAAACCCAACCTGAAAGCCAAGCTTTTTTCAAAACCGAAACGCCCGTGCTCATCCGTATCCTGTTGGGTATATTCTTCATAACGCGATAAAAAATAAAAAATACCACTGAACAAATCAAAAGGCATGCTGGCTTCTTCCTTGACAGGGAACAATACTGTTACATTATCCCATTTATCCGTTTGTGGAATAAAGTCGTTGCGGATGCCTTTTTCATCTAAAAATCCCGTATCACGAATATGAAACTCATGCCCTAAACGGTTAGGAATGTAAGAAAATTTCGGACCGTTGTAAGCAACAAAATCTTCCAGTTTGGATGTAATTTGATAAGGCACACGTAGGATATGCGAAAAAACATGTGAAAAAACATATGCCTTCCTGGCGGAATTTTTATGAACAAAAATAAGCAAACTCTCCCGCTTATCCATCAGGAATTTTTTTCAAATCTAATGAAAAAACCCGATGATTTTATGAACCAGCGGTTATTTTATTTTCAATAGCAGTCATTCCACCCAAAACAAAACCCGTAGGGATATCAAACAAATGTTTAATATAAGAAGCCGCCAATGAAGAGCGTGCACCCCGGTTGCATGCAAAAAACACAGGCTTGTCTTTTTTAAGACTTTCCGGATTGTTTAATAATGAAAATACAGGGAAATTTTCAAATCCTTCCACATCACCGTTTCTTTCTTCAGGTAATCTAATATCTATGAATCGGAATTTTTCCTGGGTCATATTTTCAACCGCTGATATTGTGATGAGTTTTTCCGTTTCAAAACCTTTTTGAACCCATTCATGAATTCCGTTTTTTAAAACATAAACAGGATTTTCCAAACCGGTCAAACGCAATTCGTCAATAGCTTTTTGAAGAAGGTTACTATCGGAAGGAACAATAAAAACCGGTTTGTTTTCTGGAACAATCCATCCGGCATAGTTGGTCAAGTGCAAACAATCAAAATCAAAATTCACGGCGCCCGGAATATGCGCCGTGGCAAAAGCATGTCTGTTACGCAAATCCATAATAAAAGGTCGTTCGTGTTGTTCTAATTTGTCTTTGAAAAGTTCGGCATCCAGTTCGATAGGTCGGGGAATGTCTTTCAATAATTTAGGCCCTTGAATATTGATTTTTCCGCAACGTTTAAAATGAGCCGGAATAGGGGGCATATCTTTCAATAATTCCTTTGAAAAGGTTTCCTTGTCTCTCCATTCAAGTGAAGGGTTAAACTTTTTCTCATAACCTATGGTAGAATGCCATTTATCCGACAAAGATTTTCCACACAACGAACCGGATGCATGAACCGGGTAAATCTCCACATAATCAGGTAACTTCAATAATTTATGAAATAATGAATCATACAATTTTTCCATCAACTCCTTTTCACGTTCCGGAAACAAATCGGGCCGGCCCACATCACCCACAAAAAGCGTATCGCCCGTAAAAACCCCGAAAGGTTCTTCACTTCTCGATAAATCCGAAACAACATAAGAAACACACCATGGCGAATGTCCCGGCGTTTCCAAAACTTTCAAACGGATATTTTCAAATTCCAAAATATCATTTTCTTCCACACCTATATGCGGAAAAAAAGTTTTCATTCCTTTAAAAACATAAATAGGAGCGTTTGTTTTTTCTTTCAATTCCATATGTCCCGCCACATAATCCGCATGCGCATGAGTGAGTAATATACCTGTAATTTCAACCTGTCTTTTCTTGGCTTCTTCAAGATATTTTTCAACATTTCTTTCAGGATCAATTACCCAAGCTTCATTCTCTCCCACCAACATATACGATAAAATAGAAAGCCCCTCCGAAAAAAAAGTAATGATCCGCATTTCTCGAATTTTTTGGATTTTATTATAACAAAAATAACAAAATCTTATTTTTTCCTAAACTCAATAAGAAGTAAACCTGCTATGGAGAACACACCGAATAATCCTATGAAAAAATAATGTTTCCCTGTCAAAAACGGTTCTTTCATCCAAATAATAAAACTGAACAACAAAGGAAGCAAAATCAATATAAATCTGAAAAGCGAGATATGATTTTTTCTACGAACTAATTTTTCCAAACCCAAATATGTATAAGTAATAATCAAAGCAAAACTCAAAAAATACAAATATATAGGTATGGCCAATAAGAAAACCGTCGCATCTTTGTTAACACAAAAAACATTAAAAAAACAAGGGCTATACAAAACCTCGCCCGTGCTGGCCAAAAGAGCAAATAAATACAACACCGGCCCATAAAATCCAAAAATAGTAAGCCGTTTCTTTCGTTCTTTTTTCTTCTCCTGATTTTCAAAAATATTTGCCACACCAATAACATTTTACAATGATGCAATTTACAATATATATTTTAATCAAAGATATTTTTTTAGCTATTAAGAATATAAAAACATTTTCTCTGACAACATTTCAAAACTACTGCCAAAAAGTCATATATTTTTGCAAGGCATATAATTTGATATATTCAAAATGAACCAAAAAAATAAAAGCCATGACAGCAATAGTAAAAAGACCTGTAAAAGACCCTATGTTGGCACTCTTTGATGAATTTTTCAGACCAATGGTGCCTACCCTTGAAAACCAAATGGGACGTTTGGTAGTGCCCGCAGTAAATATTATAGAAGACGAAAAAGGAGTGGAAATTGATGTGGCCGCTCCCGGACTCAAAAAAGACGATTTTGAAATCAAAGTAGAGGACAATATCTTGACCATTTCCGCTCACAAAGAGCAAGAAAAACTTGAAGAAGGAGCCAACTACATCAAAAAAGAATTCGGCTACGAAACATTCCAACGTTCTTTCACACTACCGGAAAATATGTTTGACACAGACAAAATCGAAGCCAAATACGAAGACGGAATATTGAAAATATACATCCCCAAAGTTGAAGAACAACAAAAGAAAGTCAAAAAAGTAAAAGTCAAATAAGAACATCAAAAATAACCTGAGTAGGGGGTGCGCAAGCGCCCCTTTTTCATCATAACATCAAAGTATTAGCTCTTTCTCAAACAATTTAATAATTATTAAAAAGCGTCAGGTGGTAAATATAATTTTCATGGCGCCCCGCCGCACGCATTCGTGACGCCTGTGGCACACCGGCAGGCGCTTCGGGACGACGGAGCGCCCTCCCGCCTGTCGGCACTCACGCGGCGCCGGCCGGGCTGTCCGCTTGAATTCGGCTCGCTCCGGGCCGGTTTTTGGCCTGCGCCCAAACCCGCCGCAAGCCGCCGTGA
>JALVDN010000397.1 GCA_027008965.1 Flavobacteriales bacterium
AGCTTGGTGCGAAGTTTTTCTCGGGTTATCTGGCTGGCTACATACTTAATGGGAATATGATCTGTCACTAAACCGAGTTTCATTTCTTCCGAAACCATCATCATAAGCGGTTTGCCCTCCAATTCTTGTGCTAAATAATCGGTATGACCGGGAAAATCAAAATCTTCGGACTGAACGGTTTGTTTGTTGATGGGGGCCGTCACAAGCACATCGATTTTTCCTTCTTTTAAAGCCTTGACGGCTTCTTTAAAGGATTCAATGGCATAGCGGCCGATTTCTTCCGAGGGTTTCCCCAAATTCATCTGGATTACATCTTTCCAAATATTATAAACATTCAACTTACGTGGGGCCAATTGATCCAAATTCCGGGTCCCCAAAAAATCCACATTGATATCCATGGCTTTTCGGTGATAAGACAAAACTTTGGTGGATCCGAAAACCACAGGCGTACAGAATTCCATCATCCTGCTATCGGAAAAGGTTTTTAAAATTATCTCGGGCCCGATTCCGTTTAAATCACCTATACTGATACCCACTCTGACCTTCAAATCTTTTTTATGCATAAAAACAGTATTTATTATAAAATGATTTGGTAAATTTACGCAATAATTTAATTTTGAAAATATGTTCACCGGAATAATAGAAGCCTTGGGGGAAGTGATACAAATTCAACCCGACGGAAATAATGTAAATTTCAACATTAGAGCACCTTTTTTTGAAGAATTAAGAATAGATCAAAGTATCGCCCATAACGGTGTTTGTCTCACGGTAGTGGATTTGGATAAAGAAACCGAAACTTATACGGTTACCGCCATCAAAGAGACCCTGGACAGAAGTAATTTGGGCGAATTGAAACCCGGAGATTTAGTAAATCTGGAAAGAAGTGTCAGGATCAATGAACGGCTTGACGGACATATCGTCCAAGGTCATGTGGATCAAACCGCCTTTGTTAAAGAAATAAAACCGGAAGACGGGAGTTGGGTCTACACCTTTGAATTCAAAGAAAAACCTCTACACACACTCATTGAAAAAGGTTCGGTGGCCATCAACGGAGTAAGTTTAACGGTTTTCAATATCATGCCTCATACTTTTCAAGTAGCCATCATACCTTACACCTATGAACACACTAATTTTCACACTTTACAACCGGGCAGTAAAGTAAACATTGAATTTGACATGATCGGAAAATATATTGAATCATTAACCGCGCCTTATTTGAAAAAACTGAAATAATATGTATTTCCCTTATAAAAACACTTCCATTCATTTTAAAATCAAAGGTGAAGGCGCTCCCGTATTACTTCTTCACGGTTTTTTGGAATCGGGAGATATATGGAAAAACATTCATCAACATCTCGGTGAAGATTATATGTTTATCATCCCCGATTTGTTGGGACACGGAAAATCCGGTTTAACCGGAACCTTTTTAAGCATGGAAGAACAAGCCGAAGCCATGGCCGGATTATGCCAATATTTGGGGATAAATGAATTTGCGGTTGCAGGACATAGTATGGGAGGCTATATCTCCTTGGCATTGGCGGAAATGTATCCCGAAAAATTATCGGGATTGATGCTTTTTCATTCCCACCCTTTTGCCGATGACGATGTAAAGAAAAAA